>NZ_JALBUR010000030.1:0-21178 GCF_033971865.1 Grylomicrobium aquisgranense
AATTGATTAACAATTTACAGAATTAGACATTTGAAATGAATGGGCTTGGCGTATTGGCCCTTTTCTTTCGGCTGAAATTGGCCGTTTTCTCCCGGCGCAAAATGGCCCATTCCGCCCGGCTCTAACACAGGATATGCATTCCAGTTTTCATCCACGAATGCACTATTTCCTCTTTTCAGAGCTTCCGGCTGTAAAGGCAGGGCAATCAGATTTCCCAATCCTCCATGATGCAGGTGATTTTGTGTTGGCATCATACGGTCATAATAAGAAAAAGACTTCAGATTAACAGATTCTGCTCCTTTCTTTAATAACGAATCGCCAAAATTTCTTGCCAATGAAGCTGGGACAGGCTTTTCAAAGAACACCCAGATATGAGCACCTTTTCCAGATCTTGATCGTTCTACTAAAGGGTCGATGTTATTAATTGTGCAAATGCGCCGCATTGCATCAACTTCCTGTTTCCACTCATCATCATGATTAGCAAAGTCAGTTTGAGCAGAGCCATTGGAATGATTATCAAAGTCAAAAACAAGGAAACGGCAAGTATCATTTGCATACATGGGATAAATTCCAACTGTCATTTTTCCTAGTAAATGCTTCATTATTACATCTGAATTTACTGGTTTCCAAGAACACATATAACAATTCAGACAGACATATCCTGATCGCTTATCATTCTCACGATTTTCCTTCTTTAGACATCCATCTCTCCAGAAATTATTACATTGTGGATAATATCCCACTTTAGCAGTCTTGCTGACAACACGAAGACTATACACATCCATTCTGCCCCAGAAATAGGAAAAGTAATGATTTGCAATATCTGCATTGACGCGAATGGGCAAAATTCGCATACCTTGATTAGGGTCAATAACCCTAGCTTGCTTTTCTTCCGGGATAATATTGTGATCTAGCAATTCCTTCTTCAATGCGGCATTTTCCGACTTCAGAAAGGCAATTTCCTGCAAAAGCTCTTCTATTCTTTTCTCTATATCCATATTATCCTCTCTCGTGCTGATCAGATAACGAATAGCAATATCAATCTGACATTTTATTTCAGCAAATCTGCCAAAGTAATTTCACCGTTTTGAACGTTTGAAACACGGGCATATTCCTTAATTGCATCCACGAGCTTGTGAGTATCTGAAAAATAATCTTCTACAAATTCTCGTGTCTTCACATTTTTATGCATTTTCAAATTCTGTTTGCAAAATACGCTCGGTTTCAAGCCAGATTTCTTATACTCTGTATACTGATCCTCGCTGAAAATTATCAGCATCTCAATTTCAGGTGCAGTGACAACATTGATCACCTCCACTTTTGATTGATATGCTTTGCTTAGCCTGAACCTTTCATTTCTGGAATCAAGAATACGAAGGACTGTGATTTTCTGCTGAAATCCCCGCCTCAGATATCGTCTTTCAAATGAATCTGCCTCTCTTATTCTCAACGGTTTTTCTTCGAGAAGATCATTACGTTGAAATTTGAGTAAATCCGCATCAAGTAAAAGATTCATGATCGTTTCTTCTGTACTTCCTTCACAAAGACAGGCGATATATCGGTGGAATTTCATTCAAGCCTCCTTTTTAACAGCAGCCTGAATTTTCTTCTTCAGTTCCAGATAAGATTCATACATTGGTACCGTCCCTTCCATATAGCCGCTCTGATATGCTTCACTCTTCTTTATGTCGTTTCGATGGAGAATGTCAGAAAGATTTTCAGCGGTTATTCCGTTTTGATTACGTATGATGTATATACTGTCATTTCTATCAAATTCATCCAGAAGTTCCGGATAATGTGTCGAAAAGATCAGACTTGCACCATGTGGATTTATCTCCGGGTCCATAAAAAAGCGAACCAATGTTGCAACAATCTCATGGTTAAAGTGATCTTCAATCTCATCAACCAAAACATAGCCGCCATATTGAAGTACAGAAATTACATTATTAAATGTTCTGATTCCCTTGATCGTACCAGATGATAAATATCTATTCAGGTCTTCAATATCATTCAAAAGAATCTCTTCTTTTTCTTTGAAATGAAGATGTACCCGATCCCCACCTTCAACATGTTCAATCCTGATAGATTCTATGCTTGGATCCAGATAATGAATAATCTCATCTGATACATTATCAATAGCCCCTAATTCATTGACATCTGTCATTTGTAATAGGCTTGTCATGAAAATATGATCATGATATTTCCTGTTCATTGATATCACAATACTGACATCATCTGACAGAAATTCTTCATTATCTTTCCTGTTGATCACATTTCTGCATCCTGAAAAATCTGCAATATCCTTTTTTCTTTTGACATTTTTGGCCGGCTTAACGTATAGCTGTTCGTCCACAATACAATATTGTCTCTGGGATTTCAAAAAAGAATCATCCGGAGAAATAACAGTATTTAACAGACAAATCTGTTCTTGATTATTGATAAACACGATTTTGAAATCAGATTTCTTTGTTCCGTCAAGAATAGTTCTTGATTCCACATGATTCAGAGAATCGTTATTTAGTATATGCAGCACAAAATCTATCACACGCAATACCGTCGTTTTTCCAGATGCGTTAATGCCAATGATTCCAATTGCGTTATTCAAGTATACATTTGGAAGAATCTGGTAAAGATTGGATAAGGCATCTTTCTGTACTCTTTGTGATGCATAGAAGCGAAGATGAAGATCTTCTTTAAACAGTGGAAGCCCCGATGCTTGAATAGAAATCAGTTTCATATATGCACGTCCTCTATATTTAAAACACAGTTTCTTGTGGATACATGTATTATTACATGCAAATATTGCAAAAATCAATCATTAAAAACGTATATTACGTTTTTAATGTAATTCTACGAAAAAGCAGTATGCACTCTGCATACTGCGCAATAAAAGTATTAAATCCTTGATTTACAGCTTCTCGAATACTGGCAGATAGTCAATTGGTGCATCCACAACGACATACTGTCCGCCATCGAAGATCGTTCCTGTTCTCTGCTCTTTCCACTTCGCATTCTGTGGCAGATAGACAGACCTGCTGTACTGATTCAGATGCAGAATCGGTGCCGCAAGGAGTTTATCTCCAAACATATACTGATCCTGCAGATTCCAGCATTGCGGATCATCTGGGAATTCATAGAACATGGCCCGCATCAGAGGCGAACCATTTTCTGATGCCTCTTTGAACAAGGAAGAAAGATATTGATGCATACCAATGCGGATATCGTAATACTTCTTCATGATCCTGAAAACGTCTTCGCCATAGCTCCACATCTCATTTGGCTGGCCGGTATGCAGATATCCGCCGCCAAAATCACGGTCATCCAGCTTTGGAATGTTGTAAGGTCCACGATCTCCATGCAGGCGAAATATCGGTGTATATACCGCAAATTCATACCAGCGCACAAGCAGCTGGCGGAAATTGGGATCATTGACATCATCGCTCATGAAGCCGCCGATATCTGTGTTCCACCATGGAATGCCAGCCATCCCCATGTTCAGCCCTGCCTGTACCTGATCATACAGGGATTCAAAGGTGCTTGGCACATCCCCGGACCACAGGACATTGCTGTACTTCTGGCTGCCTGCCCATCCTGAACGCAGCAGATTGGCGAATGGCTTTCTGCTTAGTTTCTTCATGTTGTCATCGAATGTACGGCTGTACATCTGCGGATAGAGGTTGCTGCAGGAAAGCGCCGGTCCTTTGCAATAGCGGTAATGATCAAAGTCATACACACCATAGTCCGGTTCAGAATTGTCCAGCCAGAAGGCATCAATGCCAAGATCATAGTAATTCTGTTTGCATACATTCCAGACATATTCTCGTGTTCTGGGATTGAAGGCGTCAATCTCCACACAGTCACCCTGATAGTCATATGTCTGCAGGGCGCCTCTTTCTGTACGGATCAAAAGACCCTTTTCCAGCATATCCTGGAAGTGGATGCTGCGACGGTCAACCGACGGCCATACCGACACGACAACTTTGATGCCATAGGAATGCAGTTCATCTACCATAGCTTTCGGATCCGGCCAGTATTTAGGATCAAACTGCCAGTCACCCTGCACGGTCCAATGGAAAAAGTCGATGACAATCAGGTCAATCTTAATGTGTTCCCTGACATAGCGTCTTGCCACATCCAGGACTTCCTGCTGGGTACGGTAACGCAGCTTGCACTGCCACAGGCCCATTTCATCTTCCGGGAACTGCGGTGCTCTGCCGGTAACAGCCGTATACTGCTGCAGAATCTGCTTCGGTGTATCACCCGCCGTGATCCAGTAGTCCATCTGTTTTGTTGAACGTGCTGTCCATACTGTCTCATTCTTACCGAAAGTGACATCACCGACGGCAGGATTGTTCCACAGCATGCCATAGCCAAGACTTGAGACAAGGAATGGCACACTTACCTGTGAATTGCGCTGAGCAAGTTCCAGCGTGCAGCCCTTGAGGTCCATATACTTCTGCTGGTACTGGCCCATGCCAAAGATCTTCTCACCATCATTGCTTTCAAAACGCACGCTCAGCTGATATTCACTGCCGCCAATGACGCCCTTCCACTCTCTGCTGATGAACTTCAGGCAGCGGCTTTCTTTACTCAGCGTGCCATCATAATTACGGAAATACTCCCGCAGAATCATCTTGTCATCACGATAGAATGTAATAACACCGGCAAAGTTGACCACTGCCTTGAGATGGCCGTTGGTAATGGACGCAATGGGCACAGTATCCCATGAGCCATTCCCCACCCAGTGCTTTTCTTCGGCAATTTCGACATCTGCACGAGAGATTTTAATCGGCTCACTCAGCGCCCAGTTTTCATCATACATTTCAGGATCCATCACTGCCCGGACCCGCAGGGAATTCTCTCCCCAGGCTTCAATACGCAGTGTTTCACCATTGTGCTTTGCAATCAATGTATTGTTTTTCTTGAGAAACTGCATGACATATTCCTCCTGATGCCATTGTACCGCGGCCGTTACTGTCTCTCACTTACCGCTTTTTGTACTTTCCTCATGCGGAATCCACGACAGCACCCGCTGTTTCATACCGGCAATATCCAGCACGCCATATGCAAACCCTTTGCGCACAAGCTCATCCGGCACATAGGCATCATACTTTTCAAAGACAGGCACTTCCTTGGGATACAGAAGTTCCATCGGATCAAATGCTTTCTGGGCTTCCTCAGATGTAATTTGAAAGAATTCTTCCGCATCCACCTGCATCGTAAATTCCAGATAATACGGTCTGGCCGGACTCATGCCTTTCAAGCCAAGCCGCTTGCCGCAGCGGATCTTCAGGAAACGTTCCAATGCCAGAAAGGCATATGTCCCAAGCCACGGGAACAATACCCACATATTGCCGCCAAGAGATATCAGCGGATGATCTTTCATATCAGCTTTCTGGAATGTTTCTCTGGCCTGCATCAGTCTGGCACAGGCATGCGGCATCAGATACGGATACAGCTTGTCTTCATTCAAAACGCCATACATTCTTTCCAGAATGCGGGTATGAATATCACCCGGCACATCACCAAAGTAGGCAGGCACCGTACCTTTGACAAGCGTGCAGTACACTTCACGGCGCTTGTGATCCACCTCATCCACTGCCCAGACACGTCCGGCAATGGCAATCTTGTCACCCACTGGCGGCGGTTTGACAATTGTACCAAGCTCCTGGGAACCGGCATGCACGGTATATTCCACATTCTCCTGGAAGACCGCAAAGAACTTGTAGTTATTGACGTTTTTCTCACCATGAATGCCGACAATCAGGCCGCCGTTCTCTGTTTTGGATATCTGGTCTGTCTTGATCAGATGGCGCAGCAGGACACGGTAATCATCTGTTGAGATACGATGAAAAGCTGTCAAGGGAAGCACGCGGGAGGCCAGCTCACCAGGTGTCATTTCACCAAGGGATGCCAGGGTGCTCATGGTCTGATGATACAGCAGCGAAAAGGGAAGCCTCTCGGTTCTGGGCGGTTCCACAAAGCGTTCTTCCAGATACAGCTGCACAAGGGCAATGCCCTGCAGCAGATACCATGGAATCTGCTCTGGCAGAAGTGATCTTGCCTCAGGATGATCTTCACGCATGACAAACCACATCTCAGCAGGCTGTCCCCTTCTGCCGGTTCTGCCCATTCTCTGCAGAAAACCGGATACTGTAAACGGTGCATCAATCTGAAAGGCTCTTTCCAGTTTGCCAATATCAATGCCCAGTTCCAGGGTTGCCGTAGCACATACACTCTTCAGCGATTCATCATCCTTCATCTCTTCTTCGGCACTTTCCCGATAGGAAGATGACAGATTGCCATGATGGATCAGAAAGCGGTCTGGTTCATGATTGACCTCACAATACTGCCGCAGGGTCTGACAGACCAGTTCACACTCTTCCCTGGAATTGGTGAAGATCAGACACTTCCTGCCTTTGGTATGTTCAAAGATGTAGGCACAGCCAGGATCAGCAGCCTCCGGTGCTTTGTCGGTTGGCTCCTCATTGACTGGGGCAGGCATGGTGATCTCTTCGCCTGCATCGGCCTGGGGATCACTGTTGAAGAAGTGCTCCATGGACAGCCGCCACACTTCTTTACCGCCGTCAAAATGCGGAATGATGGTATCCCTGCCGCTGCCGGCAGACAGAAAGCGGGCAGCCTCCTCAGGCTGGCCGATCGTAGCAGAAAGACCGATTCTTCTAGGGGAACAGCCGGCGGTTTTGCACAGACGCTCAATCAGACAGAACGTCTGCATGCCACGGTCACCGCGCAGCAGAGAATGAATCTCATCAATGACAATAAAACGCAGATCAAAGAACAGGCTGGGAATCTCCATGTGCTTTCTCATCAGCAAAGCTTCCAGAGATTCCGGTGTAATCTGCAGAACACCGCGCGGCTTCTTCAGCAGTTTCCGCTTTTCAGACTGAGAGGCATCCCCATGCCACTTGGTGATGGGAATGTCCGTGCCCTGGCAGAGATCTTTTAAACGCAGATACTGATCATTGATCAGTGCTTTTAACGGTGCAATATAGAGGATGCCAACAGAGCGGGAAGGATTTTCCTGCAGCAGTGTAAGCATGGGAAAGAAGGCAGCTTCGGTCTTGCCGGATGCCGTGGATGCACAAAGCAGTACATTCTTGTCCGTATTGAAGATGGCATCACCGGCCGCATTCTGCACTGCTCTGAGATTCTGCCAGCCATAACGGTAAATATAATCCTGGATAAACGGTGCATAGCGGCTGAATACATCTGACATGGCGCTACCTCCTTTCTGCTGCATCCATCATTGATTGCTATATTGTAAATTCGGCGTACTTCTCATCTGTCTGATCACTGACGGCATCCGATTTGTTATACGTAAACTGATCTGACTGCATCAGTTCCTGCAGATTCATATCCGGATTCTGATACAAAAGATCCAGCAGTTCAATGAAGTCACGGATCACCTCACGCGGTGTGATATTCTGATCTGCACCAATACGGGCATATTCCATCTGGATAAAGGATGCCAGATCCTGATCAACAAGCTTTCTCGTATAACCATAGAGATCCGCATGCATATCGGCCAGTTTCTCACACAGCACAAGCATTTCATCTGCAGTCAAAGGATCCAGACGAATCACCGGTGCCAGAAGATCCCGTGCACCAGGACGGGAGAACTTACCCTCAGCCAGACGGGAGCGCAGTGCTTCATAGCTGTAAATACCGCGGTGTCTGTCCTCCAGCGCCTGCGGCGTCGCCCCCATCAGGATGCCAAGATACTTTGCCTTTCCCTGTAAGGCATCGTTGTACATCATCAACATTTTCTCATAGTTGTACTGCCGGGTAATGGCATTGGGAATCTTGGCAATATTCACAAGTTCATCAATCATGATCATCATGCCGGTATAGCCTGCCAGACGGAAAAACATGGCAAACAGCTTGAGATAGTCATACCAGTTATCATCTGAAATGATGATATTGACGCCAAGCCCATTCTTTGCCTCAGTCTTTGTGGCATATTCTCCACGGAACCACTTGACAACCTTTGCCTTGGCTTCATCGTCCCCGTCAAGATAGGCATGGTAGTACATGCTTAACAGATGGGCGAATTCAAAGCCATGGACAAGCTCACTGACGGAAGATGTCACGGCATAGATTTCCTGATCGACAAGCTTGCCTAAAGCAGGATCACCTGCAGACAGGCCGCTCTTTGCCATAGCTGAAGCCTGCACCTGGGAAATCCAGCGGTCCAGCACCAGTGTCAATGCACCGCCTTCCGGTTTTGTCTTAGTGGAAAGATTGCCAATCAGCTCGCGGTATGTTGCCAGTCCCTGTCCTTTGGTACCCATCAATCTGCGCTCCGGAGAGAGATCTGCATCCACGACAATGAAGCCTTTGTCCATGACGTAGTTGCGGATTGTCTGCATCAGAAAACTCTTGCCGGCACCATATTTACCGACAATAAAGCGGAAAGAAGCTCCACCCTCAGAAATCAGATCCACATCATGCAGCAATGCCGCAATCTCATTCTTTCTGCCAACCGCAATATAGGGAAGCCCGATACGTGGCACAACGCCGCCCTTCAGGGAATTCAGCACCGTCTGGGCAATTCTTCTTGGCACCTTTCTTCTGATCTCACTCATCCATCTCACTCCCCTTTCAGAATCGAAACAATATCATCCCTGTAATCTTCCTGCAAAGACAGCTTACCGTCAATGCAGGTAACCACAGCATCCCCAATCTGCTCAAACAGTGCTTCATTGATCTCATCCGCAATCACTTCCGGCATGCCATGCATGGACGCAATCAGATTTTCCACTGATTTTTCAGCCACCAGCAAAGACAGTATCTTTACCTGCTGTGCATTCAACAGTGGATTTTCCAATTCTGGTTCTGTATCAGATTGTTCTAATTCTATTTCTTTCTTTTCCTGTGTCTCCTGGATCACTGAAGCTGTATCATCCATTCTTTCCTCATCTGTCATCAGGCTTTCCTGCGTAATCAAAGCATCTTTGCGGATCTCATCCAGAGAATCAAAGTTGATCGTAACCGCAGCCCGCTGTACCTTGATTTTCTCCTGCTGGTCCTGGGCAATCACCGCCTCGATATATAGCTCTGCCCAGTCACATTCCTTTCTTTCCTTCAAAGAAGCCGAAAGATGCAGATAGGATCGAATTTCCCGGTCACAGGCACGCACAAAACTGGCAAGCAGCTTCCGGTTAAATGATGCCGGCATATATTTTTCCCTGACCCAATTGCCGTTTTGACAGATCAGGCTTTCATACGCGTCAAGCGGATAAACGACATCTTCCTTGCTGTCATTGCGGCGATCATAGATGGCACCAGTCATCGGAAACCAGCTGACCCGCTGTTTCTGACCAAAAACAGTTTCCATCAGATTTTTGCCATCTTTACCACGATACATCTTTAAGGCAATCTTCCACATCCTGGCAAGAAGGGCATGTGCTTCTTGCCGTCTGCTCTGATACACAGCCGCATCAAACCCGCGATAGTGCGCATCATACAGCAGTGCAGCAGCAATCTGTTCCTCATTGTAATCATCCGGATTCTGCAGAATCGTAAATGCCTGTCCCTGCTGGATCCGGGCAGGATCCAAACAGCTCTGTACCGTTGAAAGCGGCATCCGCTTCACAGCCGCAAAACCCAGCAGCCACTGACTGACAAGCTGTTTCATCCTGGCATCGCCATAGACATTGACAATGTTTTCCTGGAATGCCTGCAGACAGACAATACTGTCTTCAGGTGAAGAAGTGCCGATCTGATTGAGCAGCTCATACACATACAGATATGCAAAGACGGCATTTGTTTTCCGGTATTCACCTTTGCGTACCTGTGTGCGCCAGGTGAAATACCCCCGCAGCTGCGCTGGTGTCAGATCATGATAAGTTGGATTATATATTTTGATTTCACCATCCCATGGCACATCATCCTCATAGTCTGCCATCATTTTCCCCTGCCTGAGGAAACTGCGGCATTTCCAGGAAAAAGAGCCATCTCCATACTGATAGCTCTGCATCATGGCAAGAATTCTTGCCGGCACTTTTTCATAAGAAACGCCATTGGCAAAAGGAATGGCAGATGCCTGAAATTCCTTTTGAACGGGATGTTCGTCCAGCACAATCGTATAGCCGCGTGTTTTCAGAGATTTCATTGCCTGGTCAAATAGTGAGAAAACATATCCGGCATCCGTATCTGCGTCAAAGCGGATGCCTATCCAGCTATCCTGTTTCATACGATAGGGAGGTCCCGCATAGGAAACATGCTGACCAGTCAGGAATGACACTGGACAGCGGATATCCCCATACTCCAGGACTTCACCGGTTTCCCGGTCTGTTTCACGCAGCAAAAGACTGACACACTTGCGTTCCCGGGGATCCACCAGAAGAAACGTGGATTTTCCAACGGAATAATAGAGACAATGATATTTCTTCTTGGCATATGCTGTCAGATCCTTTATTTCCATGTCTTAAACCTCACTTCACGATGATAGAAAATCCGGCAGCTCAAATGGCACTGCCGGACAAAAATGCACACGGAAGTGTACCAGATCACTGGCCGTTATCTCACCCTTTCTGCATGGGTTCCCCGTTTCCTGTCCTCTTTTTACAATCTGTCAAGCCCAAAAAATATCACACAGCGCCTCATCCAGATCATCGCCTGTCCAGACATCATGATGGACAAGATACTTCACGAGGCATTCTCTTGTCTTTGCTGTTGACAGAAATTCTACAATCTCCATCGTATAGTGTCTGGAAAAACCTCTCTCCAGCCTCTTCATCATCAGCCTGTGACGCACCCTTTGTTCTTTGATCTGCTTTTTTCCTGCTTTGTTCTGCCTTTCATTTCTTGTATCCCGGAAATCATCACTCTGTCCTGGAAATATCTGAAGAATGATGAAGATAGCATCCTTCTTCATGAGAGAAAATCACGCCAACTGCCTGCAGATAGGCATAAATGATGGTTGTGCCAACAAACTTCATGCCTCGTTTTTTTAGGTCCTTTGCGATGGCATCTGACAGGGAAGAATCTGTACGTCCGGTTTCATAGATTACCCTGTAGTCTGTCCACTTCCAGAGATAGCAGTCAAAGCTGCCATATTCCTGCTGGATCTGACGGAAGATCCTGGCATTGACAACAGCAGCACTGATCTTGCGGCGATTGCGGATGATGCCGGCATCCTGCTGCAGCAAAGCAGTCTTTTCCGGCCCGTAATCACAGATCTTATCCAGATCAAAATCATCAAAAGCCTTCCGGAAGGCTTCCCGCCTGTTCAATATGCACTCCCAGGAAAGACCTGCCTGAAAGCACTCCAGTATCAGCATCTCCAGCAGTCTGTGATCGTCATGAACCGGAACACCCCACTCTTCATCATGATAGCGGATGTACAGCTCATTATGCGGATTTGCCCAGTGACATCTCTGTTTGCCATCTGCCCATTCCATGATTCATCCTTTCCGGTATTTTCTTTTCATTGCTGCAATGTCTGCCTGTCTGATGCATGAAAAGCCGGAAGATCCACTCCTTCCAGCTGCAGCAGTGCGATCTTGCGTTCTGTGCCGCCGGCATAGCCCCCCAGGCTGCCATCTTTGCAGACAACACGGTGGCAGGGAATGATAATCGAAAGAGGATTATGCCCGACAGCACCACCGATGGCCTGGCTGCTCATACTGCTTATGCCCATCTCTTCTGCCACTTTTTTTCCCAGTTCACCATATGTGACAACCTGGCCATAGGGAATCCTGCTTAGAAGCTTCCAGACTGTATGGCGAAACGGGGTTCCGATGGGAGCCAGAGGAAATTCAAAAATATCCGGCCGCTGTCCCTGGAAGTAACGATCCAGCCAGTCCACTGCCATTTTGAACACAGGCAGATCATCCTTTTCTTCCCATTGTGAACCAATGGCGCCGCCAAAGTATTTCTGTCCTTCAAACCAGGCACCAGCCAGATTCCTGCCATCACTGGCAAGCGTAACAATACCAAGTGGTGATACATAATCCGTTGAATAATACACAGTATCTCCTTCTGCCTTCAGGCACCCAGGAGAAAAGCGGACAGCATATCCAGATGCCGTCCGACTTTTCTTTTCTCATAATTTACTCAGACATTGATCTCGGCCACTTCGCCAAGCAGATCCCTGTTCGCATCCAGCATCGGCTGAATCACTGTATCCAGATACTTCTCCACCTGGTGCGGTGCACAGCCGACATACAGCTTCGGATCCAGCTTTGACTGCAGTTCTTCCAGCGTCACATGGAACATCGGATCATTGGCAATCAGTTCCAGCAGATTGTTGTCCAGACCGTCTTCCTTGACACGGCGGCCTGCCTGCATGGACAGCTCACGAATGCGCTCATGGAGCTCCTGACGATTGCCGCCATACTTCTCCACCTCATCCATCATGATATTCTCGGTTGCCATAAATGGCAGCTCATCTTTCAGATGACGCTCAATCATCTTCGGATACACCTTCATGCCATCAGTCACATTCAGGCAGAGATCCAGCACACCATCGATGGCAAGGAAGCCTTCCGGAATGGACAGACGCTTGTTGGCAGAATCATCCAATGTACGCTCAAACCACTGCACACCACTTGTAATGGCAGGATTCAAAGCATCCACCATGACATAGCGGGACAAAGAGCAGATCCGCTCAGAACGCATCGGATTGCGCTTGTAAGCCATGGCAGAAGAACCAATCTGTGTCTTTTCAAACGGCTCCTCCACTTCCTTCATATGCTGCAGAAGACGGATATCCGTTGCCATCTTCATGGCCGAGGCCGCAATGCCAGCCAGCACATTGGCAACCTGCGTGTCTACTTTGCGGGAATAGGTCTGACCACTGACCGGAACGCACGCCTCAAAGCCCATTTTCTTTGCAATCATCGGATCCAGAGCATCCACCTTTTCAAGATCTCCCTGGAACAGTTCCAGGAAAGATGCCTGGGTGCCGGTTGTTCCCTTGGAGCCAAGCAGCTTGAGATTCTTCAGTTCATGCTCAACTTCTTCCAGATCCAGCATGAATTCATTGATCCAAAGTGTCGCCCGCTTGCCAACTGTTGTCGGCTGGGCCGGCTGATAATGCGTAAAAGCAAGCGTAGGCTGGTCTTTCTGCTCACGGGCAAACTTTGCCAGAGCTGCAATCACATTGATCAGCTTCCTGCGTACCAGTGTCAGTGCTTCCTTCATCAGAATAATATCGGTATTGTCGCCGACATAGCAGCTTGTGGCACCAAGATGAATGATGCCCTTTGCCTTAGGGCACTGTACGCCATAGGCATACACATGACTCATAACATCATGGCGGACAACCTTCTCTCTTGCCCTTGCCACATCATAGTTGATGTCATCCTGATGTGCCTTCATCTCTGCAATCATGTCATCCGTGATGCGGTCAATGCCAAGTTCCTTCTCCGTCTGGGCAAGTGCAATCCAGAGTCTTCTCCATGTACGGAATTTGTGGTCCTCAGAGAAGATGAACTGCATTTCCTTGCTTGCATAGCGCTCTGAGAGCGGACTGATATAGCGGTCTGTATTTGTCATGTATCCCTCCTGCACGAAATCGCTGTGATACTGCCTGATGTATTACTAAAACCGAGGCAAGTATAGCATAAAGAGAACTACTGTAGATAAGATGACAGGAAATGATAGAGGATCTCATCTGTATGTTCATCGATTTTCAGATCCTCTGCAAGTTCTCCTGCCGGCTCCTGTAGAGAACATTCACCGCAGATATCAACGCCAATGACACGATGATGATGGAATGTTTCTTTTACAATCCGGCCAAGCATCTCTAAATTCATGCTGCCCTGGTCCCAGTTGGTTCTTGCACAGGAGTGGTCCAGCACATCTTTATCAATCGAGATATACGCAGGAAGATCATTCCGGATCAAGCCAAAAGCCTGTCCGGCATCCTCGCTCTCCAGTTTCTGCATACTGATGCACAGTACTTTCTTTTTCATTTCCTCTGGCAGATGTGTAATCTGAGCAGAAGACGGTCCAATCAGCACAAGCTGCTTTAACATAGATCTTCGCCGCAGCATCTCCCCTGCCCAGCTGCCGCAGCTGACAAGATCATGAATCATCGGCCGCTGCATATCTGTATGATGATCAAACAAAAACAGTACATACGGCGTTTTGATCCGTTCTGTAATAATACCCGTTACATAGTGGTAATTCCCATTGTCCAGGAAATGAATGCCATGAATTCCATAAGGACGGATTCTTTCACGGATCTTTTCAGCAGCCTGCGGGGTCACATAGAGATCCGTCCCCTGAATATCACTGCAGTCAATGCGGTGAAGACGAAGAACCTTCTTTTCAATATCATCTGGATACACATGCGAAAAATCCAGAATATAGTTTTCTCTTTTTTCTGTTTTCTGCATACGGTTAGAGGATACCGCAGTCTGCAGGATCTGCCAGTGCAAACACTATTTGAGAATGCGGTCAGTTCTGGCCGGAAAAAGCCACCAGCCTGTTTTTCTCCATCTGTTCTCTCCACCTTATGCACGAAGCATCCTTCCAACATGGGAATGTCTGCCCTTTGTGCCATTCACTAGATCAAAAGCGGACAACTGCGATCATTCGCATCGTTATCCTTCTTTCAAATCATCCTTTCAGCGCTGTACGACGCAGAACGGATTTCCATCCGGATCATTCAGCACCACATAGTCTGCGCCGTCCTCATAGTTCCATTTCTTTCTCGTCGCTCCAAGAGAAAGCAGACGTTCCACTTCTTCCTTCTGATGATCGGTAAACAGATCCATATGATGTCTCTGTGCCTTATCCGACGTAATCAGTTTCAAAGACAGCTGAATGCCATTGCCAGACTTAGGTATCAGAACTGCCCAATCAACTTCGGCTGGATATTTCAGGTGATAATCCAAAGCCGCAGACCAGAAAGCCACTGCCCGATTGATATCTTTGACACCCCATACAATTGATCCGATTTCAAGCATGCATGCCTCCTGCAGATTTCAATCACCTTGTGCAACAGAAGAATCATCAGTCAATTGGGTCAAAATACGAGCTGTCCTTATGACATACCGGGCATTCTGCCGGTGGATTCACATCTTCACATACATAACCGCACACCCTGCACTTCCATGTTCTGATCAGGTCAAAGTATGAACTGTCCTTGTGGCATACCGGACATTCTGCCGGCGGGTTTTCTCCTTCATAGATGTATCCGCAGATGCGGCATTTCCATTTCCGTGTCTTACTGCCAGGTTCTGTGATTTCTTCATAATCGCTGGCTGTTTCTGTCTCTTTGCTTGCATCTCCAATATAGGCCGCAATCCCTGATTTCGCTTCTTTTCCATTTGTTTCAAACGTCTGCAGTGTCTGATACTTTCCAGCATCTTCACCAAGCAGTGAACTCCTGTCGATATAAGATGTATGCAGCATCTTTTCTGCCAGTGGTGACAGCGGCTTGCCATAGAATTCTGCATAGAGCTGTTTCAGTTCAGGATTTTCATGGCTCTTGCGGATCTTCATTGATGCATCTCTTTGATAAAGGCTTGCAATGCGGTTTTCCAGCATCTTTTCACGCTCATCTATGGAAGCCTTGGGCTGACCGCCGCCGCCAATACAGCCGCCCGGGCAGGTCATTACTTCCACAAAGTCATACTGTTTTCCGGTTTCTTTTGCCATCGCCAGAAACCTGCGGACATTGGATGTGCCATAGATGACAGCCAGGTTCAGATGAAGATCGCCAACTTGTAACGATGCTTCGCGAATCTCCTGCATGCCGCGCACTGGTTCCAGCGTATACAGCTGATCTGGTGCAGGTTTGTGCGTTACATATTCATATGCTGTACGGACTGCAGCCTCCATCACACCACCTGTATTGCCAAAGATCACTCCGGCCCCGGATGCCTCACCCATCAGCTTGTCAAACTTTGCATCTTCCAGCGAACCAAAATCAATATGGTTCTCTTTAGCCCAGTCAGCAAGTTCTCTTGTTGTAATGACGTGGTCCATGTCGCGCAGATCCGGCATATCAAGATATTTTGCGGACGCATTCATTTCCTCACGGCGGATTTCAAACTTCTTGGCTGTACATGGAGTCAAAGCAACATTGACAATACGGCTTGGATCAAGGCCCATCTTCTTTGCAAAATATGTTTTAACCGTCGGACCCTGCATACCGATCGGGCTCTTGGCGGATGAAATATTCGGCAGCAATTCCGGATAATAAATCTCGGCAAACTTCACCCAGGCAGGACAGCAGGATGTAAACTGTGGTAAAGGTCCAGTATGTTTTGTCAGACGTTCCACCAGTTCGCTGGCTTCTTCAACAATCGTCATATCTGCAGCAAAGTTGGTATCCAGCACATAGTCAGCACCCATTTTCCGCAGCAGAGCAACCATCTTGCCTTCGACAAAGCTTCCTCTTGGCATGCCAAAAGCTTCACCTAAGGAAACACGCACAGAAGGAGATGTACTGACAATCACGATCTTTTCAGGATCCGCAGCAGCCGCAAGCACCGCATCCATTTCCGGTGTTTCTGTAATGGAGCCAACCGGGCATACATTGGCACACTGCCCGCAATGAATGCACACAGCTGTATCATTGGTTTTAGCAAGATCATAATAGCCAAGTACACTTACATAATCACGGCAGATATCCCTGCACTGACCGCATTTGATACACAGATTCTCAATTCTGCGGATGGAAGGGTTGTCACCCTCAATCGGTACACGGATCGCTTCTGAAAGATGTTTACTCATGATCTATCTCCTTTTAAATGATATTCATTTCGAAGCATATACTGGATTCTCTTGTCTGTTAGCCTAAAATGTACTGCAGTTCAATTGCTGATGTCAGTACTATTCAAACATCATTATCATTGAATCATCGGCCACAATTGTCAATACGTTTTATGATCACGAAGAAAACTCTGTTGCTCTTTCACGCAATGTCTGAAATATTATCAATTATGTCACTATGTTACATGGAATCATAATACCTTCAGATGCTGATTTTAAAGTGATATCGCTGCGTAATCCAGGCTGTTCCTCAAAAGAATCGATATTGGCGAATAAGGCTTTGCACATTTGATAGACTGCCGCATCAGACACCTCCTGAAAGACAAGCAGCACTGCCTTTACACCAAGCGTCTGCACTTCCGGTATTCCTTCATAAGTACCCGCAGGCACTGTCGTCTGTACATAGCCATCAAAAGTATTGCAGATCCGGTCCATTTCGTCCTGTGACAAAGACAGCAGACGGATATTTGCTGCACTGCCAGCTGTTTCCTTTACCTGAAGCTCATATCCCTGCTTTTCCTCATGCAGTGCCTCACTCAGCGTCGTCCCAAATGCACATAATACAGGCCGTCAGAATCTGCCGTTCCAAAGCGGATTGTCTGCTTTGTCATGCATCCCGTGAGCGAGGAAGCAACAAGTACTGGTACAACCTTTCGTTTCATGTTCATTTCTACCCATCTGCTCTGCGCTGCGTTTCGTTTCACGATGAATATATTAGAAATAATAGATTTTTATGCTTTGCCTTTTTCCGGGAAAATCCACCAGCAGGATACAAGAGCGACGACAATATATGCCGCAATCGGGAAATATCCGCCAAACAATGCTGCCAGCGAATAAGTGATGATACTGATAATGTTTCGGGGACTTAATCGAAACTGCTTTGCGGTTCCGTTTTCACATGCAATAAGATACACCATCAGATGAAACAGAAGACAGGCAAAAAGCATATCTGTGAAATACAGACACACAGGCGCAAATGAAGTGGGATGATTGTCAATCCACGCCGTTGTAAACGGAATAAATGACATCACAAACAGCCATGCAATATTGCACCACAGGATCGGATAATTGACCCGTTTTGCCTGATTGATGAGAATCTGGTGGTTTACCCAGTAAATGGCGACAAAGAAGAAACTGAGCATATAGGCAAGCAAGACAGGCCAAAGGGCCAGAAAGTCGCCCCAGCCGTCACTGACAGGCTGTTTCAGTTCCAATACCATGATGGTGATGATGATCGCCAGAACACCATCACTGAATGCTTCTAATCGATTCTTTTCCATAATGTTCTGAGATTATTACTGATTTTTGCATTTTGCAACCAGATTAAGATCATTTGTGCTTTCTCTATAGCGATTACTGCAATATTCTCAAGCAGCTTTTTACCAAGCAGCAGCGATGATCAGAATCAGATGGGAATCACCAAACAGGGAAACGCCTTTTTGAGAAAACTCTTTGTCGAATGTGCACAATCCTTCTTCCGGGCTGTTAGAGCCGGGCGGAATGGGCCATTTTGCGCCGGGAGAAAACGGCCAATTTCAGCCGAACGAAAAGGGCAAATACGCCAAGCCCATTCATTTCAAATGTCTAATTCTGTAAATTGTTAATCAATTTGCTTCGATCGCAATGGTGTTATATTTGATTACTATCTTATGCCACTTACGTCCCAAGTGCGTAATTTCATGTTGAGCCGCAGGGCTCAACGGGTTATATTTTAATTACAATCTTAAGACGATTACGGCCTAAGTGCGCAATATCAGGAGGTGTCAATGATACAACGTGATCTTTATCTTCACCAGCTTGTTTCCTATATGTGGGATGGTCAGATCAAAGTTATTACCGGAATCCGGCGGTGCGGAAAGTCCGTTCTTTTATTCGAACTGTTTCGTGACTATCTGCTGTCACAGGGGACAAGCGCCGAGAACATCATTACAATCGAACTTGATAAACGCAAAGATGTAAAATTCCGCAGCCCGATTGCTCTCAGCAGTATGGTCGAGGCAAAAATACAAAACAGTGCACAACAGTACTATCTCTTTATCGGTCAACTACCCACGGCCTAAAGGCAAGTGGGCTTGCAGCTGGCTCCTCCAGTACTAGCGTAGCCAGATAACCGGCTCTCCTGGATTCAGATAGCAGGGGATACACCCTCTGTGCCGCTGCATCACCGGGTGGCTGACTGCACCCGTTTGATAGCGTTCCGGTATACCGAAACCTTAGCTTATTTCTGCTGCCTCACTTGGCTCTTTCAGAGCAAAGTGAGGTTTTTCTTCGCCTGTCACCCAAAGCGTGCCAAGCAGGTAAATATTCATGGCGCCCACTCTGTCGTCATTAGAAGAGAATCCGCACTTTCTGCATGTGTAAACATGCTTGTCGTGATCTCTGCTCTCTTTGACGATAGCCCCACAATGCGGGCATCTCTGTGATGTATAGTGCGGATCAACCTTCAGCACACGTCCACCCGTTTCCTTTGCTTTATAGGACAGCTTTGTTTCCAGATCGTAAAACGACCAGTTGCGCAAGTCGTGCGTCTGCTTTCTGCCATGCTGATTCTCTTCTTCAAAAGATACACCTGTCAGGTCTTCCAGCACATAAAGCGTATTTGGTCCATACTTCCGAACGAGTGTCTTACTGATGCAGTGATTTACGTCACTCATCCAACGGTTCTCTCGTCCAGAAATACGCTTCAGTGCTCTTTTGGCTGACTTTGTGCCTTTCGATTGCAGTTCTGCACGCACGGCATCAAACTTGTTGCGCTTTTCGATAATCTTCTTTCCGCTGAAGAAAGCAGTATTCTGCTTGTCATCATAAGTTGCAGCCAAAAAGCGCAGTCCTCTGTCAATTCCTACTACATGTTCTATATCCTCCCTTTGTGTTTCTTGTACTTCCCTGGTGGCAGAGATATGGAAATACCATCTGCCTTTCATGCAAACAAGCTTACCTGTTCCAAACTGCCAGCCGCCATTGAGAAACTTCTGCTCAAAATAATCTGAATGTGCAAACGGCAGTCTGACACGCCCTGCAAGTGTATTTAAAGAAAGAAGAAGTTCTCCTGTTTCTTTATCTTCTACAAAGCTGAAATCACGGCTCCGTACCAGATCAGCCTGCGGCCTCCGGAATGCAATTGGTTTCTGCAGCCAGGTGATATCTCTTCTGAAGGTGTAATACTTTCCATCACACTTGAACTTGTGCGGCTGATTCTTCATTTGAGTATCAACCGTCTGGTAGCGTGCTGTTACCGTTCTGATAGCAGATTGTGACATTTGTGACTTCAGCCCAAACTTAGAGCGGATATCACTGTACAGTGCAGTGCTCAATCTGACGGAGTTTGTGCAGAAGTCATGGCTGAAAACATAGTCTGACACGAAGTTGCAGGCTTTCATGTACCAATAACTAAGCTCGCTGAAAGCAAGCTCCTGATCAGCAGTTGGATACAGTCTAAGTTTTATCGTTTCAGCCAATTGCATGTGTGACGCCGCCTCAATACAATTATTATAAATGGAATAAACTATTGAACTCAATTGACGGCAGATATTATTGTCATAATCGCCGCAAGTATATGCTGAAAGTGCATCTTGTGCTTGTCACCAAGTATAGAAGGAAGCTTCTGCAGGACAGAATCGCAAGTGATATCAAGCAATGGATTGTGTTGCTGGCAAAAGAAAAGACGTGGAACATTGCGGCTATTGAAACCGCCAAAGATCACGTCCATATTCTGCTGGACTACGACACGACAGAGTGCGTCTGCGGCATTGTCAAAAGTATCAAGCAGATGACAACTTATAAGGTATGGCAGAAATACAGCAGTGTGCTATGCAAAACGTATTATAAGAAGCAGGTCTTCTGATCAGATGGTTATTTTGCCTGCAGCATCGGAGAAGTCTCTGACTCTACGATCCAGCATTATATAGAGAACCAGGAATAGTGATATATCGGTGGCTCCTCCCACCACCTAAAGGTAGTGGGTTTCCGCCACTAATAATTTTTATGAATCAGACAGATTGTTTGGTAAGTGTTGTTGCCAAATCATAATGACTGGAATTGTCAATTCCGCCCGACTCTAGCACCATTGCCTCATTCAATTCTCCAGTTGTCTTTTTAAACTCATTCCATTCATCTTCCCGCTGCATAGTGTCACCCCATCTGTTATCTTTTTATGGGTATCATGCCATAAATGACATGATAAATTTTATACGCTGATGATGCTTAACTTTTGCGAAATTGTAAGTCCTGAAACATCTTACTGAATGTATGATTCAAAAAAAGGTAGTGGTTGCACTGAACCGCTACCTTTTCCATAGTGTGTCGGGCATGGCACACATCTAGCCTGCAATAGAGGCAGGCCGCGGGTATTTGTCGCCAAGCGAAGTGAACTACCAGCCGAGGGTGAATAACCCAGAGCGAAAGCAGTAGCTAGCATATT
>NZ_JALBUR010000031.1:0-20905 GCF_033971865.1 Grylomicrobium aquisgranense
AAGAAGAAGGCGGAATCGCTGCAGGGGTATGTGACGTTCTTTTCAGAATCACAGAAGATTGTTCTGCCCTGAGAGGGGGCATGCTGGAAAAAAGTGTGTTGACGCAGGAATACAGCTGTGGTATATTAATCCAGCACCTTGATAAAAGGTAATGGAGGTTTAGCTCAGCTGGGAGAGCATCTGCCTTACAAGCAGAGGGTCAGCGGTTCGAGCCCGTTAACCTCCACCATTGTTTGCCGACATAGCTCAATTGGCAGAGCAACTGATTTGTAATCAGTAGGTTGTAGGTTCGATTCCTATTGTCGGCACTCTGGAGACGTAGCGAAGTGGCTAAACGCGGCAGACTGTAAATCTGCTCCCTCTGGGTTCGGTGGTTCGAAACCACCCGTCTCCACGTTTTGATTCTGACACACTGTTATGTGTGATATATAGATATATAGGGCAGATTGGGGCATAGCCAAGCGGTAAGGCAAGGGACTTTGACTCCCTCATTCGTGAGTTCGAACCTCGCTGCCCCAGCCTTGTTTTATTCCACTGCTGTCTCGGTAGCTCAGGTGGTAGAGCAACTGACTTTTAATCAGTGGGTCGAGGGTTCGATTCCCTTCCGAGACACCTCTGATTGTATGCGAGTGTAGTTCAATGGTAGAACGGCAGCCTTCCAAGCTGCATACGTGAGTTCGATTCTCATCACTCGCTTAGATAGATCCGCTCAGGCGGATTTTTTGTTTTGGGCGGCATACACATCAGAGAAATCGTTTTGATGCCTGTCAGGACTTTTTTGCGTTCCTGCCAGGGCTCCGCATTTCCGGATTAGTAAATCAGAGTGGTCCGTAATATAATGAACAGGAATATGAGGTGTTTATGATTATTTACAACGGCGGAAATCTTGACCGAAACAGCCGGTTTATCCTCTGCATTTTCCTGGGCCTTGCGGCAAGTATCGGCCTTGGCATTGTGTATGGGGCCGTGCAGAGTGTCATCCACATTGAGATTGAGTATGTATATATCTTTCTTGGCTATCTGATTGGTGAAATGTTACAGAAACTTGGCCATGGCGTGACCATGAAGTATTCTGTGCTTGGGGCAGTCCTTGCCATCATCTGTATTGTGACAGGTGACTTTGTGTCAGTATTTGGCAATCAGGTATGGGCAGCTCTTGGCAGTGTATCAGCCTGGAGAATGCTGGTCATGCTGCGTTTTGGCTCGTTATGGGCGATTCTGGGGCTTGTATTTCGTGTGTTGACTGTTGTGACCGCATATCGGACATCGAGAATATTTTAGGAGGCTGTATGTATCGGAGAACATGGATGGAGATCAATCTGGATCAGATTGCAGAAAATGTCAGAAAAATAGGGGATATCTGTCATAAGAAGGTCATTGCTGTTCTGAAGGCTGATGCCTATGGCTGTGGTGATATTCAGGTATGCCGGGCATGTGAGGAAGCCGGTGCACAGATGGTTGCCGTATCTTCACTGGATGAGGCAATGATTCTGCGCAATGAGGGCTATACTGGCAAGCTGCTGATTCTTGGCATGTCGGATCCGGATGATGTGGAAGATCTGAAGAAGGCAGATGCGGCAACAGCAGCGTATTCTTCTGCCTGGGTGGATGAGGTTTTGAAACATGATGCCCGTGGATTAAAAGTGCATCTGGCAGTGGATACCGGTATGAACCGGATCGGTTTCAAGGACCTTGATGAAATGAGAGCGGCGCTGCAGAAGATGCTGGATGCCGGTGTGATTGTGGAAGGCATCTTTACACACTTTTACTGTTCGGATATTCCGGATCATGTCATTACAGACCGCCAGTTTGCGGCATTTGATGAAGCGGTCAAAGCAATGCATTATCCATTTGAATGGATTCATTGCGACAATTCAGATGCGACGCTGTTCCATCAAGATCCTTTGAGCAATGCCTGCCGGGTCGGCATCACGCTGTATGGCATATCGCCATACCGGAATGACTTTGCCCATCCGATCTCTCTGTATTCTGCTGTCTATATGTGCAAGCATGTACCAGCCGGAGAGACCATTGGCTATGGGGCAACCTATACAACAACAGGTGATGAGATCATCGGTACAGCACCGATCGGCTATGCGGATGGACTGATCCGTGCCAACCAGGGCAGAAAGGTCTATGTGGATGGCCAGTATGGTACGATTGTCGGCAGAGTATGCATGGATCAGGTGATGATCCGGCTGGATCATGAAGTCCCGATGGGCACTAAGGTTGAGATCTTCGGCCCGCATATTTCTCTGGAAGAAATGGCTGCAGACCTGCATACCATTCCTTATGAAGTGATCTGTCTGATTTCCGGCCGGGTAACCCGCCGCTATATCTGGCATGGCCAGCTGATGCAGGAACAGAATGACCGTCTGATTCGTTCAGAGGCCTGAAATAGAAGTGAGAGGAGGTACGGCAGAGATGGTAATTTCTTACAGACAGGCACAGAAGGAAGATGTTGACGAGATCTGCCGGCTTTCTGATGATGTGATCCGCCGCTATGAGGATTTCAGCCGGATCAACCGGGAGAAGGCACTGGGATGGACGCATCTGTCCATTGCCGAAAACATTGATGCCTTCAGTGTCATCCTGGCTGATGGCCACAAAGCCGGTTATCTGTTTATTACACCGGTTAATGGTGTCTATGAGATCCGGGATCTGCTCGTCTTTCCGCAGTGGCAGAACAAGGGAATCGGCACGGCTGTGATCAACCAGTGTGTCAAGGATACCGGCGGCAATGTGCGCGTATATGTGTTTACCGGCGATCTGCAGACATATTCCCTGTTTGAAAGCTGCGGCTTTCATCCGGTGCAGGTATTTCATCGCACCAGGTATTTAATGGCATATGGTGAACAAAACAATGTAATGGCGGAGGACACCTTTGATGAATGAAGAATATGAACTGAAGGAAGTAGAAGAAGCACTGAGTGCTGCCAACAATGCCCTGGATCATCTGTACCGGGCAAAGGAAATTCTTAGCAGTGCTTCTACCATGGGTATTCTGGATATCCTTGGCGGCGGCATGTTCATCACGTTCCTGAAACAGCGCAAAATGAGTGAGGCAAGAGAGCAGATGGAAGCAGCGCAGCGTGCCCTGGAAATGTTCAACCGGGAACTGGATGATGTGCGGAACATGAATCTGCATCTGCATCTGGATGATTTTACGGCATTTGCGGACTACTTCTTTGACAATGGCTTCACCGACCTTTTTGTTCAGGGTAAGATTTCCGATGCCCGCGGTCAGGTTAACCATGCAATTCAGGAAGTCAGCCGCCTGCAGAAAGAACTGCAGGACAGAGAAGAAGAACTGGTCTATGCCATGGACCATCCTGCACATTGATGGAACGCTGGCATGACCTTGGCACATACTGCCAGGAAACGTTTGGACATAAGCTCTTCAGAGTACCGCTGGACGGCGGCTTTTCCTGTCCTAACCGGGATGGCACACTGAACACCGGCGGCTGTATCTTCTGCGATGAAGGCGGTTCCGGTGATTTTGCCATTCACTATGATGGCAGTTTACTTAAAGAGGACGATCTTTCCTATAATCATCAAAATGCCGGTGCCGGAAATTACATTGGCTATTTTCAGGCCTATACTAGTACGTATGGGCCTGTTGACAAACTGCAGAAACTGTTTGAAGGTGCACTTTCAGATCCGCTGTTTGCCGGGATTTCGATTGGGACACGGCCGGACTGCCTTGGTGATGATGTGTGCGCACTTCTTGGGCATCTGAAGCACAAGTATCCCGATAAGTTTATCTGGATCGAACTTGGCCTGCAGACGATGCATGATGATACGGCTGCCTTCATCCACCGGGGCTATTCCTTACCTGTATTTGATGAGGCGGTCAAAAACATGCATGCATTGCATATTCCGGTGATTGTGCATCTGATCCTTGGCCTGCTCCATGAAAATGAAGACATGGTTCTGCAGACCATCGCACACATGAATGAAATGCACGTGGATGGCGTCAAACTGCAGCTGCTGCAGTATCTCAGGAACACTGCCCTTGGCATGATGTATGAGGATGATGTGCCGGGCTTATGGCATCTTGGTGAAGCGGACTATGTGCATCTTGTCTGTCAGTGTCTGGGGCATCTGGATCCTTCGATCGTGATTCACCGGCTGACAGGCGACCCGGTGCATGAGATGCTGATAGGACCTGTATGGGCACTGGACAAGCGTCATGTGCTCAATGCGATCCGCCATGAAATGAAGCAGGAACAGCTCGTACAGGGCTGTCTGATATCAAAAGGAGGCAATGATGATGAGTGATATCGCAGAAACAATTCGTGAACAGTTCGGAAAGGGAGATGCCATCCGGGATGCCGGCAATACAACGCCGGCGGATGTAGAACGTCATGACAATATTCTTTATGGCAGCGATCCCAAGTGGCAGATTCTGGATGTGTACCGGCCGAAGAATCATGCCGGTAAGCTGCCGGTGATCATCAGCTATCATGGCGGCGGCTGGGTATATGGCACCAAGGAAGTCTACCAGTGGTACTGCATGTCTCTTGCCCAGCGCGGCTTTGCCGTAATCAACTACACATACCGTCTTGCCCCGGAATTCAAATACCCGGCACCATTGGAAGACTGTGCTCTGGTGATCAAATGGATGCAGGCACACAGTGAAGAATTCGGCTTTGATCTGGATCATGTCTTTGGCGTTGGTGATTCGGCCGGCGGCAATGGCCTGGGGCTGTTTGCCTGCATTCTGAGCAATCCTGACTATGCACGCTTCTATCCGTTTGCACCAAAGGACTTTCATTTCACAGCCATTGCTTTAAACTGCGGTGCCTACGGAATGGATGAAAATGATCCAAACAGTCTGGATATGCAGATCATGAAGATATTTCTGCCGGAATGCAGCCATGAACTGCTGGAACGCATGAATGTGCATCATTGGATCACGGCTGCCTATCCGCCGGTATTTCTGATGACGGCAGATGGTGACTTCCTGAAGAAGCAGGCTGGTGAGCTGGCCAATACGCTGCTGGAGGAGAATGTGCCGTTTGCATTCCATTTTTACAAAGGCAAAAACGAACCGCTGCCGCATGTATTCCACTGCAATGTGAAAACAGCAGATGCTGCCAGATGCAACGATGATGAATGCACGTTCTTCAAAAGCTTTCTGAAGAATTGATGCCTGTATTAAAATAGTGGCAGGAGGATATGGAAATGAAGGATTTCTTTGGATTGAATATGCCCCGTCTTGGCTTTGGCCTGATGCGTCTGCCGCGTCTTGCGGATGGCAAGACCATTGACATTGCCCAGTGTGAGCAGATGACCGATGCCTTTCTGGCAGCTGGCATGAAGTATTTCGATACGGCGTATGTCTACGAAGGTTCTGAGGAAGCAGCCCGGAAGTTCCTGGTGGAAAGACATCCGCGTGACAGCTTCTATCTGACTTCCAAGCTGAATGCGGGCAGCTGGGCTGCTAAGAATGCAGAAGAGGCAAAGGCAGAGCTGGCCACGTCGCTGGAAAGAACCGGTGCCGGCTATTTTGACTTCTACCTTCTGCATGCTTTAAGCAAGGGCAACATCGATAATTATGAGAAGTATGGTATCTGGGACTTTGTCAAAGAGGCGAAGGAAAAGGGATTGATCCGTCATATCGGTTTCTCCTTCCATGATATGCCGGATGTGCTGGAGGATGTTTTGAACAAGCATCCTGAGGTAGAGTTTGTCCAGCTGCAGATCAACTATGGTGACTGGAACAACCCCAGTGTATGTTCACGTGAAAACTACGAAGTATGCGTGAAGCACAATAAGCCGGTGGTGGTCATGGAGCCGATCAAGGGCGGCACGCTGGCCAATCCTCCTCAGGCTGTCAAAGATGTCTTTACATCAGTGGATCCGGATATGTCCGTGGCCAGCTGGGCAGTGCGCTATGCGGCCAGCCTGGACCAGGTCATGGTAGTTCTTTCCGGCATGAGCACGCTTGGCCAGATGGAAGACAATCTGTCCTACATGAAGGATTTCAAGCCGC
Source organism: Grylomicrobium aquisgranense (assembly GCF_033971865.1). Classification (NCBI taxonomy): domain Bacteria; kingdom Bacillati; phylum Bacillota; class Erysipelotrichia; order Erysipelotrichales; family Erysipelotrichaceae; genus Grylomicrobium; species Grylomicrobium aquisgranense. The sequence goes on from NZ_JALBUR010000031.1 coordinate 5,999, forward strand.
TGAATGAGGAGGAACAGGCTGCTGTTGCCAAGGTGCAGCAGATTCTGTCTTCGATTGAGCAGATTCCGTGCACAGGCTGCCACTATTGCACGGGTGGATGTCCGCAGCACATTCAGATTCCGGATATCTTCAGTGCCATGAATCTGAACCTGATCTATGGACAGAAGGATACGGCAGAAAAGAGCTATGAGCGTGCGGTGGCAGGAGAACATGGCAAAGCAAGTGACTGCATTCACTGTCTGCAGTGTGAAGATGCCTGCCCGCAGCACATTCACATCACTTCCTGGCTGGAAAGAGCGGCCCAGGATCTGGAACATTAACGAAAGGAACTGGCGGCATAAAGCCGCCTTTTATGTAAGAGATTATGAAGATACTGTATCTGGACTGTCATATGGGCGCATCCGGCGATCTGCTCAATAGTGCGTTAAGTGAACTTGTCGATCAGCGCAAATACCTGGAAATCATGAATCACTGCGGTTTAGAAGGCATTCATTTCCAGGCGTCCGTGAAAGAAAATGGCGGTGTATCCGGCAGCCATATAGAAGTGCTGATAGACGGTCACACCGAAGAAGAGCCGCAGTCACATCATCACCATCATGAACATCACACTATGGCTGAAATCATGGATACGATTGATTCCCTGCAGCTGTCAGAACATGTCCGCCAAAAGACAAAGGCAGTCTATCAGCTGCTGGCTGAGGCTGAAAGCAAGGCTCACCGCATGCCGGTATCTGAGATTCACCTGCATGAAGTGGGAATGAAGGATGCCATTGCGGATATTGCCGGATGCTGTGTACTGATGGAGATGATTGCGCCGGACCGTGTGTACACGGGATCTTTGCGTACAGGCAGCGGGACGGTGCACTGTGCGCATGGCATTCTGCCAGTGCCGGCACCGGCAGTGGCTGCACTGCTGGAAGGCATGCCGTTTGAAAAGGGAGATGTTGATGGCGAACTGTTAACGCCGACTGGGGCTGCACTGCTGAAGCACTTTACAGACAGCTATGACAACCCGCCCCGCATGATCCTGGACAAACAGGGTGTTGGGGTTGGGTCACGTACCTATCAGGAACCGGATGTGCTGCGGGCATATCTTGGTGAGATAAATGATGACGGGGATGTTGTGGAGCTGGCGGCATCCATGGATGATATGACGGGTGAAGAAATCGGCTTTGCTGCAAACAAGCTGATGGCGGCAGGTGCACTGGATGTGTACACCACACCGATCTATATGAAGAAAAACCGGCCCGGGACATTGTTTACATGCATGTGCCTGAAACGTGATGAACAAAGGATGATTGCACTGATGTTCAAACATCTTTCTACACTGGGAATCCGTTCTTATGCTTCCAAGCGTTATGTCATGAAGCGCACCATGAATGAATGGCAGACCCCATATGGGATGGTACATGAGAAAACGGCGGCCGGTTATGGTACGAAACGTGCAAAGCTAGAATATGAAGATCTGGCCAGGATTGCGGATGAGGCAGATATCAGTCTGTATGATGCACGCAAACTTGTGCAAGCCAGCAAGAAATAAGTAAAAAGCGTGAAAAAAATCAGAAAAATAATGCATACGACATCCATGTTTTGCTATGCTTAATACAGTACAAGGGATGGAGGTTATCCATGGGTTTGTCTGATATGCGCTGGGATGTCATTCTGGGCGGCTTCGGCCTGTTCATGTTTGGCATTAACTTCATGGGCGATGCGCTCAAGGAGTTTGCCGGCGATAAACTGCGGGAATATATTGACCGCTATACTTCGAATCCGTTCAGCGCTTTTCTGATTGGTATTGTGATTACGGTTGTCATGCAGTCATCCTCTGCATCCACTGCCATTACCATTGGCATGGTCAGAGCCGGATTGATGACACTGGAACAGGCAGCAGGCATCATCATGGGAGCCAACATCGGCACAACCATCACCTCCTTCCTGATCTCTTTGGATATTGGCAAATATATCCTGTATGTCATCTTTGCAGGTGCCATGCTTTCATGTTTCTCTTCACGGCGTAAAGTCAAGTGTCTTGGCAATATTCTGATGGGGTTTGGCATGGTCTTCTATGGCCTGGATTCCATGGGTGAAGCACTCAGTGTCATCAAGGACATTCCTGCCTTCACGAATGTTGCATTGAAGCTGAGCGAGAATCCGCTGCTGTCACTGCTTGCCGGTACAATCATGACTGGTGCCGTGCAGGCATCGGCAGCTACGATCGGTGTTGTGCAGAAGATGTATCAGGCAGGTGCCCTGAGCTTTCAGGCTGTGCTGCCGTTTGTCTTTGGTGCTAACATCGGCACCACGGTGACTGGCATCCTGGCAAGTGCCGGCGGCAGTACCGCGGCCAAGCGGACAGCCGGTCTGCATACATTGTTTAATATCGTTGGCTCTGTCATGGGCATGATCCTGCTCAAACCGCTGAGTGCTGTCATTCTTGATGTTTCCGCATCCCTTGGCATGAACAAGATGATGCAGGTAGCTCTTGCCCATATCATGTTCAATGCGCTGGCTACTTTGATCTTCTTCCCGCTGCTGAAACAGATGTGTGCTCTGGTACGCAAGATCATTCCGGGCGAAGAACCGAAACGCCTGCAGGTGGATGTGGATCATCTGGATCCTTCTCTTGCCAGACGGCTGCCGGCAGCTGCGTTAACTGCTGCCGAGGAAGCAATTCATTCCATGTCTGATGCCGTTGTGGAGAATGTGCACAATACACGTGATTATCTCAATGGCAAGGGCGGCGAAGAGGAACTGCAGATGATTGATCAGGGCGAATCCGTGGTCAATGACTATGACAAGAAGATTACAGCGTATCTTCTGGAAATCAGTATGGCAGGCGATCTGTCTCCTTCGGATACATTGGAGCAGCGCACCGATTTGGACAATGTCAAGAACCTGGAGCGTATAGGTGATATTGCCATGAACCTGAAGGAATTCTTCCAGATGATTCATGAAGACCAGAAGGGCTTGTCGCCAAGTGCGGTCTATGAAATCAACCGCATGTACAACCAGTTTGATGAGATGTTCGCCAAGCTGCTGGAGATCGCTAAGAATCACAGTCAGGCTTCGTATAATGAGCTGTTGAAACTGGAAGATGAGATGGACCTGCTGGAATACAATGCCAGAGAATCTCACTTTGAACGTATGGCAAAGAAAATCTGCACAGCACCAGTGGCTTCTTCGGTATACTGTGACATTCTGTCAAACTTGGAAAGAATGGGCGACCACTGCTGCAACATTGCCCGCAGTATGATGAAGATGACTGCGGATCATATTGGTGATGACAAGCATCTCAATCCGCGTCTGGATGACAATAAGCAGAGATAACGTAAAAAAGATGGCAGAACCTGTGCTGTGCAGGAACCTGCCATCTTTTCGTTTTGTGTATTTCAGAACTCTGCCTGCATATACGGCTGATGGTTCAGTGTGTATACCGTAAAGCCATCTTCATTCAGAATGCCATAGCTGCGGGGGTGGTTCTGTTTGGGTAGGGATATAGATCCCGGGTTTAACAGCCAGATGCCGTCTTTCTGGCCTGCGGCAGGAATATGTGTATGGCCAGAGAGAAAGAGATCACCTTCTTCTAATACTGGCAGATGATCCGGTCCATAGATGTGGCCATGGCTCATAAAGAGCTTATGGCCATTGAATGGCATGGCACAATAGTCGCTCATGCACGGAAAATCCAGCACCATTTGGTCAACTTCTGCTTCACAATTGCCGCGGACCGCAATGATCTTTTCTTTGAAACGATTCATGATCGGGATGACCTTCTTTGGCGCATAGTCTGATGGCAGGTCATTGCGCGGGCCGTGATAGAGAATATCGCCAAGGCAGAGAATCATTGATGCCTGGTGATACGCATATGCCTCTGCCATCGCTTCTGCCCCTGAGAGGGCACCGTGAATATCTGAAACAACAAGCCAGTTCTGTTTGTTCATACTGTTTCCTTTCCCTGGCGGTACATGCCGCCTCGTTTGTAAATCGTACCATGCGAACATATAATTGTGAGGTACCAACGGGAGAAATATTATGGAGAAAAAGTGTGTCATCGTCGGTGTTACCGGCGGTATTGCTGCATATAAAGCCTGTGCACTGGTGTCCATGTTAAAGAAGGCAGGCCATGATGTTCATGTTCTGATGACAAAAAGCGCCCAGGAATTTGTTACGCCGCTGACCTTTCAGACATTGTCAGCCAACCGGGTCATCACGGATATGTTTTCGGTGGATTATGAGCCGGATGTACATCATGTTTCACTGGCTAAAAAGGCAGATGCCTTTGTGGTGGCACCGGCAACCGCAGATTTCATTGCCAAAGCAGCCAATGGTATTGCGGATGATATGCTAACAACAACCTTTCTGGCGGCATACTGCCCCAAACTTGTAGTACCGGCAATGAATACGCACATGCTGGCAAATCCTGCCACCCAGGATAATCTGCGCAGACTGAAAAAGTATGGCATTCATATCATGGAAAGTGATGCCGGCTATCTTGCGTGCGGTGATGTGGGCAAGGGCAGGATGCCTGAGCCTGCAGAGATTGCGGATGCACTTTCCGCACTGCTGTACCCGGATAAGTTTCTGGCAGGAAAGCAGGTATTGATTACCGCCGGAGGCACCCAGGAAGCCATTGATCCGGTTCGCTGCATTACTAATCATTCCACCGGCAGAATGGGCTATGCCCTGGCAAGGGCAGCCCGCAATGCCGGTGCAGCCGTGACACTTGTCTCAGGCAAGACAGATCTTCCTGCTCCCTATGGTGTTCATATGGTCCCGGTTGTTTCGGCAAAGGATATGGCTGATGCCGTGCTGTCTGCCAGTGATGGCATGGACGCGATCATCATGGCAGCGGCTGTGGCAGACTATACGCCTGTAAAAACTGCAGATGAGAAGATCAAGAAAGAAGAGGGCGGTTTACAGATTGATCTTTGCCGGACAACGGATATTCTCAAGGAACTTGGCAGGCGTAAACATGAGGGTCAGGTGCTGATCGGCTTTGCCATGGAGACCGAGAATCTGTATGCCAATGCACAGAAGAAACTGGTAGAGAAGAACGCTGACTTTATTGCCGCCAATTCACTGCGTGACAAGGGTGCCGGCTTTGGCGTGGATACCAACAAAGTGACGATCCTTTCCAAAGATCATCAGGAACAGCTTGGCTTGTTAAGCAAGGATGATACGGCTGAGGAAATCCTGAAATACTGCCTGAAGGGAGAAAGACATGTTACTGGCTGTTGATGTTGGCAATACAAACATCTCCATGGGCATCATGGAGGATGAAAAGATCCGTGCTTCCTTCCGTCTGATTACCAGAACAGAAAGAACAAGTGATGAACTTGGCGTGATTGTCTATGATCTGCTGGAACGGGCAGGCATTGGTACAGAAGATATTGAGGCAGTTGTGATTTCATCTGTTGTACCGAAACTGATGTATACGCTGACTTCGTGTATGAAGAAATACATTGGCAAAACACCGATTGTGATTACACCGCAGATGGATTGCGGCATTGTGCTGAAAGCAGACAATCCCAAGGCAGTTGGGGCGGACCGGATCGTAGACTGTGCCTATGCGTATCATACGTTTCAAAGATCCTGCATCGTAGTTGATTTTGGCACAGCGACAACCTTTGACTATGTTTCTTCTGCCGGTGAATTCCGCTATACAGTTATTGCCCCGGGCCTTGGCATTTCTGCAAACGCATTGACATCCCAGACGGCAAAGCTGCCGGAAATTGAGATCAAGAAGCCTGCTTCTGTGCTTGGCTCCAATACGATCACAGGCATGCAGGCAGGTGTCGTCTATGGCTATATTGGTGCTGTGGAATACATTCTGAAACGGATGAAGGAAGAACTGCATGATCCGGACTGCTATGTTGTGGCAACCGGCGGTCTTGGCCGTGTGATTGCCAGTGAGACAGATGAGATTGATGCCTATGATCCGGATATTGCCTATAAGGGCATCCGTATCATTTATGAGTTGAACAGGAGGAAAGTGTCATGAGAATCTTTGATCTGCATGCGGACTTAGCGATTGCCATCCGTCAGTATCCCAATGAGACAGCCGTGCTGAAAAACCACTGGGACAAGCGCCTTGAAAAAGGTGAAATCATGTACAGTGCTGCGGCATCCTTCTTTGCCGGCAGGGAATCCTGGCAGGATATGATGGATACAGTGACAATGGTGAGAAATGATATCATCGCTTCTGGCCACAAGCCGATGCTCAGCATGGATGATCTGGATCCGGATTCTGATCATGTCAGTTATCTGATGACAGTGGAAGGCATGTGCGGTATTCATGATCATCCCGAAGAGAAGATTGACTGGCTGTATGAGCAGGGCAACCGGATTGGTTCTCTGGAATGGAATGATGAAAATGATCTGGCAACCGGCAACAGCGGGCATGCCGGCAGAGGACTGACGGATCTTGGCAGAAGAGCCATTGCCCGCATGAATGAGAGACATATGGTCGTAGATGTCTCCCATGCCAATGAAAAGACATTCTGGGATATCCTGGATGCCAGTACACGGCCTGTTATTGCGACTCACTCCAATGCCAAGGCACTGTGCTATGTACCGCGCAATCTGACAGATCAGCAGATTGTGGCATTGTGTGACAAGGGCGGCCTGATTGGCTTAAATGCATGTGAAGAATTCATTGCCCAGAAACAGGCAGACCGCAGTGCCCGCACGCTGGCAAAGCATGCCAGATTCATGGCTGATCTTGTCGGTGTCTCCCATGTGGCAGTCGGCTTTGATTTAGGCGGTTATTACAACAAGGCAGAAGGCCATGATCTCTATGATCCTGAACAGGCCCAGAATTTCATTGATGGGTTAAAAGCAGAAGGATTCAGTGAGGAAGAGATTGCGGATATTGCCTGGCGCAATGTCTATCATTTCCTGCAGGATAATCTGTAAGCAGCTGTGGCTGCTTTTTCTTTTGGCCAAAAAGAAAACCAGGTTTCCCTGGTCTTTCATCATTCTTATTCCCAGAGTACATCCGGATAAATGCCGGCATCTTTCATGGCCTGGATCTTGGCAACAACACCAGGCTTATCCTGCTGGTAGGTGACACCAAACCACTTGTCAGAAGATGACAGCATCTTGACAGTGACCTTGCCTTCATCAATCAGCTGACCGATGGCAGTCGGAATCACATGCTCGCACTTCATCGGATCTTTCTTGACTGCTTCATGAATGAAGGTATCAAAGATCCTCTCACAGTCATCAAACACAGCTGGTGTAAAGCCCCAGAAATTCATGGAGACAAGCGTATCATCCGGCAGTTGCTTCCACTGATCGCCATCCTTGTATACGGCATGACCGTCTTTGCGGGCAATTTCCTTCACCTCAACAATGTGGCTCAGATTGCCGTTTTCATCCGTGCGGCAGACACCTCTTGTGACTGTACCATTATCTGTCAGTGTGTTCACACACGGATAGCCGACCATGGCATAGTGATTGTCTGCAACTTCATCACACAGATATCTGTACATGACTTTGTAGGCATCCTTGCCATAGAAGTCATCTGCATTGATGATTGCAAACGGCTCATTGACAATGCCCTTGCATGCCAGCAATGCATGGGTTGTGCCCCATGGCTTGACACGTCCTTCCGGCACCTGTACGTCGGAAGGAATGTTGTTCATATCCTGATAGGCAAATTCAACATCCATATGCGGGGCAATCTTGTCCGTCAGTGCCTTGCGGAAAGCAGCTTCATGCTCTCTCTTGATGATCAGCACGACTTTGCCAAAGCCCGCTTCCTTTGCATCATAAATTGAGAATTCAATGATTGGCTCACCATGACTGCCAACGCCGTCAATCTGCTTCATACCCCCGTAACGGCTTCCCATTCCTGCCGCCAGAATGACAAGTGTAGGTTTCTTCATATGATTTCAAATCCTCCTGAATTGCACCTTTATTGTAACATGGGTGCAATTGCCCTGGTCATGAATTTCCATAAACCATGTATAATGACAGACAGAGGAAGAATATGAAAGAACTTGTGCTTGCCAGCCGCTCACCGCGGCGCAAAGAAATCCTGTCATTGTGCGGTGCTTCGTTTATCTGCGATCCGGCCGATGTGGATGAAACCATTGACTGCAGTAAACCACTGGCAGATGAGATTGAGCGGCTGTCTGTGAAAAAGGGAGAAACCGTGCTGAAAAGGCATCCGGATTCAGTGGTCATCGGCAGTGATACGATGGTTGTGATTGACAACAAACCGCTGGGCAAACCACACACTAATGAAGCTGCATTTGCCATGCTGAAAAGTCTGCAGGGCCGCACGCATCATGTGCTGACTGGATTGTGCATTGTATCTCAAGAGGAATGTTACCGGACCGCCGTCTCAACTGCCGTACATTTTCTGCCCATGAATGATGATGAGATTCACGCATACATCGCAACCGGGGAATGCAGTGACAAGGCGGGTGCCTATGCCATTCAGGGCTATGGCGGCAGATATATCGAAGGCATCGAAGGAGACTACTATGCCGTCATGGGACTGCCGCTGCATCTTGTTTACGCTGAGCTGAAGAGAAGACAGATCATATAAGCAGAAAATGCAGCAAGGAGAACATATGCTGCATGGCCATCATGGATATTGCGGATATCAGACCTCTGCTTTCGGCAGTACATGATCTTCTGGCAGATCATGGTATTTTCGTCTTTGCCACCCAGCATCCATGCTTTGCAACAAGAGATGATAAATATATAACCGCACACAGCTATGAAGGTGAGGCCATTACGGGGCAGCCTTTTAAGCAGCTGTATTTCCATCGTTCTCTGCAGGATATTTTCAATGTCTGCTTCGATACAGGATTTGTGATCGATGGCCTTGCAGAAACAGCCTGGAAAAACAGTGAGATACCGGAAGCGATCATTGTCAGAGCCAGAAAGAAATAAGACAGGTGAGCAGGCGCATGGAATTCCGCTGTACTGGGCCACACGAGTTTCTTGGCGTGGATTGGTGTTTGCATGTTGATTTTACATGCAGGTTTGGGTAGAATAGCAGAGTAATGCCGCTTTAGTATAGTGGTAATACGCATCCATGGTAAGGATGAACGGGCAGTTCAATTCTGCCAAGCGGCATATCAGGAAGATGATCCTTGTGATTGTCTTCTTTTTTTATATGAAAAAGACATCCGTTCCTGATGAAGCGGATGTCTTCGGAAAATGTCTGTATAGATTACTTTGCCATTTTCAGAGCAAAATCTGCAGCCTCTTTCAACTGTGCGTCATTGGCTTTATTTTTGACATAGAAGGTTCCCTGCTCTGCCGGAATGCCTTTTTTCTGCAGCTCTCTGCGGATCAGATCAATGCTGTGCCGGGAGATCCAGGACGTGGAGAAGATCACTGCTTTGCCAACTTTGGCTGGATCCAGATTGCGGATAAATGTTTTTAAGTGCTTATCAAGCCCGTAGGCATACAAGGCACCGCCGATAAACAGTACATCTGTTTTGTCCTTTAGCTGTGCATCACTGCTGTCAACAGAAATTGCCTTGACCTGCAGGGCATCGGCAATTGCCTCTGCCACAATCTTTGTATTTCCTGATCTGGAATAATATCTGACCGCTGTGTTCATTTCATTACCTTCTTCTTTTACTTTGTATGATCACAATCAACTGGCACCCCGGCATTCAGAATCTTGTAGAGAATGCGGTACAGCTCGTTGGCTTCTTTGGTGGAAATCGGAGTGCATTTTCCAACCTGCAGCGGTACATGCACCAGCTTTTGTTTCATGTCTCTGCCTTCTTTTGTCAGATGAACGGTTACTTTACGTTCATCTTCTTGATCGCGTTTCCGGGTGATATAGCCCTGTTTCTCCATTTTCTTTAACAATGGCGTCAAAGTGCCATTGTCCAGATGAAGTCTTTCACCAATCTCACCAATGGTCAGCCCGTCTTTTTCCCACAGCACCATGAATGTGATGTACTGGGTATAGGTCAGATCCAGTGGCTTCAGATATGGTGTATAAGCACTTACCACTTTCCTGGCAGCAGCGTAAAGGGGAAAGCAAAGCTGCCTGTCTAGCCGCAGCAATTCATCTGGATTCAGATCTTCCCATTTTTCCTTTTCAATCTCATGCATCACATTCACCTTGCTGTATTTTTCGTGCTGTCAGCTTACAGCAGTTCTTCCACTGCCTGCCTGACATCCTTCATCTTTTCGGTTGGCTCAAAGCGGCGTACAACATTGCCATTGCGGTCAACCAGGAACTTTGTAAAGTTCCACTTGATCTCAGAATTGTGCTGATAATCCGGATCGATCTTCTTCAGCATGACGCTCATCATCACGGCCTTTGGACCTTTGCCAAAGCCATGGAATGTCTGCTGGCTCTTGAAAAACTTATACAGATCCAGCGCATTTTTGCCATTGACATCGCTCTTCTTCATCTGATCAAACTTTGTGTTGTATTTCAGTGTGCAGAACTCATGCACTTCTTCATCAGTACCCGGTGTCTGGCCGGCAAACTGATTGCAGGGAATATCCAGAATCTCAAGTCCTTTGTCATGATCTGCCTCATAGAGCTCTTCCAGATCCTTATATTGCGGTGTAAAGCCGCATCCGGTAGCAGTATTGACAACCAGAACAACCTTTCCTTCAAACTTCTTCATTGAAACTTCATTGCCATTACGATCGTTTACAGAATAATCATAAAATGTGCTCATCTTTTTCCTTTCTGCTGCACAAGCAGCGGCCGGCTGGCCATGTGCCTATAAACATTTGATACAAATGTATTTTATCAAATATAAATACACGATCAAGAAATCTGCTCGGACGGCAAACAGCATAAAAAGGATGATGGCATCGATGGCTGTACCTGCGGGCAGAAGATTACTGGGATGATATATGTATCCTGTCGGTATGCGTATGAGGATCCATGACAAACAGGAATGGAATCCATGGGGTTCTGTTTGATTCAGATGCTTCACTTCAGAATTTATCTGGCATTCTTTTCAAATCATTTTTCGAGGTGCATAATTGTTATATGTTAAAAATTGCGATTTGCTGTGGCGGCGGCTTTTCTTCCAGTGCACTTGCCGCCCATCTGGAAAAAGAAGTCAGTCATCTGCACTTGGAGGATCAGGTTCAGTTTATTTTTATTCCGATTGTTCATCTGTTGGAACGGATGAATGAAGTGGATATTGCGATGGTCTGCCCGCATTGTGAGTGGAAGGTAAGACAGGACGCAAAGAAGTATACGATTCCGGTGGCGGTTATTCCGCCGCGCTTATATGGGTTGATGCCGGTGCGTGATTTTGTGGAGGATGCACAGGATCTGATGGAGCTGTGGAAGAATGGCACGCCCAATGTGGTGACGTTCGCGGATGAGCCGCGTCCTCTTGCCGTCAAAAGAACCGTCTCACACCGCAGATGGCTGCAGCATGAAACGGCTGATTTCAAAGCATTAGGGAAGTGATGATGTTTTCGGCCTGACGAATGCCGTCAACGGCACTGGAAACAATGCCGCCGGCATATCCTGCGCCTTCTCCGCATGGATAGAGTCCTTTGCAGGAAAGAGAGGTGCCATCCTCATTGCGCAGAATACGGATGGGTGAGGAAGATCTGGATTCCATGCCGACCATGATACCCTGGCTGATAAAGCCGGGTATTTTTTTATCAAAATGGATAAAGCCCTCTTCCAGCGCATCATTGACAGGCTTTGGAAACTGACGGTGCAGATCTTCCAGGATGATACCGCGCGGGAAGGAGGAAGGAATGACAAGGTCTGAGGAGACTTTGTGTTCCAGATAGTCTTTGATATTGGAGGCGCCTGCCTGATAGCTGGGATGGAAGGCAGTTTCTTCCAGTTGCTTCTGGAAGGCGAAGCCATCCATCGGGGAACCATGGTCAAAGTCTTTACTTGGAATCTGGACAAGAATGGCACTGTTGGCATTGGCACCATCTCGTTTGGAATAGCTCATGCCATTGACTGCCAGTGTGTTTTCCATGGTGGAGGCAGGAATGACGACACCGCCCGGGCACATGCAGAAGGAATAGACGCCTCTGCCATTATTTGCGTGATACGTCAAAGAATATGAGGCGGGAGACAGCGCTGGATGATTGGCATATCGGCCATACTGATTCTGATTAATCAATTGCTGAGGATGCTCGACTCTGACTCCGGCTGCGAAGTCTTTTGGCACCATTGTAATGCCCTGGTCAAAGAGTGTGTGATAGGTATCGGCGGCACTGTGGCCGGCAGCCAGGATGACATAGGGAGAAAGAAATGTGCCATGGTTTGTTTCAATGCCTGTGACCTGTCCATTTTCAACTTTCAGACTCTGCATGCATGTTTCAAAGCGGACTTCACCGCCAAGCGCGATGATCTTTCTGCGAATATTGACGACCACTGTTCTCAATACATCTGTGCCTAAATGCGGTCTGTGCTGCCAGGCAATGGCAGGATCTCCGCCGGCTTCCACCAGTTCAGCAAGCACTTTCTGTACCCGGATATTCTTCATGCGGGTTGTCAGCTTGCCATCTGAGAATGTACCGGCACCGCCTTCTCCATACTGGACATTGGAAGATACATTCAGGATGCCTTTGGTAAAGAAGTCATTCACATCCTTTGCCCTTTGTTCAGCCGGCTTGCCGCGTTCAATGATGATCGGCCTTAGACCTGTTTCTGCCAGCAGCAGGCCGGCAAACATACCGGCAGGACCAAAGCCAACAACAATCGGCCGTATATCAGACGCAACAGGAGCAGGGTTCTGATAGATTTCCGGCTTTCCTTCACTGACATCTTTCTGCTTCAGATACCGGTGTTCATTTCGTACTGTGGCAAGGACAGTGTAGCTTTCATGCATTTCATCTCTGCGTGCATCCAGTGATTCTTTTTCAATCTGAAAGGATTGGATATCTTCCTCTGTACAGTGCAGTTTCTTTGCAATTTGTGTTTTGGTAAGTGACTGTCCAATCGGGCAGTATACCTGGTGGATTCGCAGCATATGTATTCTCCTGAGCCAGAATTATAGCGCATCTTTTGTGCCAGAGATGAGAAATTCGCATTATCATATTAGTGGAAATTCATAACGGGGTTCACTATCATGAAAATGGTGAAAATAAGAGGAGGAAGAATAATTTCATGGAACGTTTTGATTATCAGGTAACAAACACGCTTGGTATTCATGCCCGTCCTGCCGCAATGGTTGCCCAGGCCTGCACAGATTTCAAATCTACAGTGACAATTGAATGCAATGGGGCAAGTGCTTCCGGACGTGATGTCCTGCAGATTCTTGCCCTGCATGCGGCAAAAGGCAGCGTGCTGCATTTCAGCATTGAGGGCGAGGATGAAAAGCCTGCTTCTGAAAAGATTCAGGCAGTTCTGAACGAGCTGAGCCCGAAGGACAAGCCGGTATCGGTTCTCAAGGTTGCTTTCTTTGGCACCAAGGATTATGACCGTCTGTTCTTTACAGAGCTTTCCCGTGATAAGGGTGAAGGTACCTATAATGTTGATATTCACTACTTCAATTCCCGTCTGACACGTGAAAGTGTGCATCTGGCAGAGGGCTATGATGCCGTATGCATCTTCGTCAATGATGAGGCTGACCGTGATGTTGTGGAACAGCTGGGCAGCTATGGCGTCAAGCTGATTCTGCTGCGCTGCGCCGGTTTCAACAATGTTGATCTCAAGACTGCCAGGGAACAGGGCATTACCGTTCTGCGTGTGCCGGCATATTCTCCATATGCCGTTGCGGAGCATGCCATGACCATCATCCAGGCTGCCAACCGCAGAGTCGTCAAAGCTTACAACCGTGTCAAGGATAATAACTTCACGCTGAATGGCCTGCTTGGCGTTGATCTGCATAACAAGGTTGCCGGTATCATGGGAACTGGCCGTATCGGTCAGATCATGGCCCAGATCTGCAAGGGCTATGGCATGACAGTGCTTGGCTGGGATGCGTATCCGAATGCCAAGCTGGAAGAGTCCGGCTTACTGCATTATGTAACCAAGGAAGAACTGCTGGAAAAGTCAGATCTGATTTCTCTGCATGCACCGCTGATCATGGGTGAGGGCGGCACGTATCATCTGATTGATGATGAAGCAATCTCTCGCATGAAGGATGGCGTTATGCTTGTCAATACAAGCCGCGGCGGCCTGATTGATGTGGACGCATTGATCAGAGGCCTTCGTGCCAACAAGTTCCATGCCGTTGCTTTGGATGTCTATGAAGGTGAAGATGACAATGTCTATGTCGACCACTCCGATGATATGATGCAGAATTCCATTGTGGCAAGACTGACGACTTTCCCAAACCTCATTCTGACATCTCACCAGGCCTTCTTCACACGTGAAGCACTGCAGGCAATTGCGGCTGTTACGATGGAGAATGCCAGAAACTTCAACGAAGGTCTGCCATATGGCAATGCCGAAGTGAAGTAAGCAACTGTATTTAAATATAAATTTGAGGCATAGTGCAAACGGTGCTTCTAAAAATCAAAGCAGATCAGAGGACTTTCCCTGATCTGCTTTATTCGTTCTCAAAAGGAAATAGTTACTTTTGAAATGCAGAAAAATAGCTGATGGATATTTGAAGGTTAGTATTATCCTATACGAGATAAAACATTAGGGGCTGTAACAGTTGAATAAGCTGTTACAGCTCATTTTTTTGCGCTTGCACATATTTTCGCTGTATATCTATCAGTGCAAACCAAAAGCCGATTTATTCATGTGAAAAATATGCAAAATATCCATGTTTTATCATTGATATATTATATGCGTGCATGTATAATATGAGTATGAAAAATGCTGATCTCGTTTTTGCAGGACACGATCAGCGCTCTTATTATAACGCTGTTCAGCTGGCCCTGCCACTTAGCACAATGATTCGTGTACCTCATTCTGATATGCTGTTCTCTTTTCTGGATGCGGTGAAGGGAGTTAATTTCAGTCGCTTT
>NZ_JALBUR010000032.1:0-20608 GCF_033971865.1 Grylomicrobium aquisgranense
ATGGATATTATGCATATTTTTCACATGAATAAATCGGCTTTTGGTTTGCACTGATAGATATACAGCGAAAATATGTGCAAGCGCAAAAAAATGAGCTGTAACAGCTTATTCAACTGTTACAGCCCCTTTTTTGACACCATTGTTCAAACTCTGCCATCGGCACAGGCTTGCTGTAGAAATACCCCTGCAGATACGTACAGCCAATCTCTTTCATCTTCTGCGCCATTTCAAATGTTTCCACGCCTTCTGCCGTAATCGAAAGATGATCATGCTGCAGAACAAGAACCAGTGCCGGCACAAGCTTACTGCCGGTCTTCATGTATTCTCTTACTACAGACAGATCCAGTTTGACATTTTCAAACGGCAGCTCCATCTGTCTTGAGGCATTGGAATACCCGGAGCCATAGTCATCCAGCGAGAATGAATAGCCCATGGCAATCATCTTATCCATCATCTGCCGCAATACAACGCGGTCAACCATGGCCTCTTCGGTGATCTCCAGATGTACCTGAGACGGACTGACATGATGCTTCTGCAAAACCTCATGCAGTTCATCAGGAAAGCTGCGGTTCATACAGTTCAAAGGACACAGGTTGATGTTGATCCAGTTAATATGGCAGCGTGAAAGACCTCCATCCTCGATAAAGGCACCAACCTTGTCGACTACCTGTAACGTGAAATCATCAATGCGGCCCATCTGCTCTGCCACCGGAATAAATTCCATTGGTGATACCATGCCCATCGCATCATCATACAGTCTGGACAGTGCCTCTGCACCAACCGTTCTGTCATCTGCGGCATTGACAACCGGCTGCAGATACACCTGAATCTCATGATTCTGCAGAACCCGCGCGACCAGACGCTGTACAGCATTGCGCCTCTCACTCATCCTGAAGACATCTTCATTGATGACAATCGGGCCATTGCCATGCTGGACAAGGGCAAGGTCCATGGCATCCATGAACTGCTCACTGTTTTTGAAATATACATCCGGACTGATCTCAATTCTGTCTGTATCCAGAATCAGATCTGAATTGTTGACATGCCAGTTGGACGCAAAGCGCTTCTGTATCAGGTCTGGCAGATCTGCCAATTCTTCCTGAGAGCCAAGCAGCAGGAAACGGCCGTGATGCAGATAGAACGCAGGCACATGCGGCTTGATCTGATGCAGCCACATACCCACCTGATGTAAGCCTTCATCAGACAGCCTGGAGCCATAGCTGGAGCGCAGATAGTTATAATTCTTGAGATAGAAGCCTGTGATATAAAAGCTTTTATGCTTGAACAGCAGTTCATCATACAGCTGCCGGAACGCAACGATGTTGAAGGTATTGGCACGTGAAGCAAGATAATGATCCGGATTCTCGATGCCGTCATACAAAACAAAGATGCAAAGCAGGAACACCATATTCATCATCAGCGTATGGCTGTAAGCACGTACAACGCCGCCAACAGACAGCATTGTCAGACACACATATGCTCTGACCCAGACCTGCTTTTCCAGATGATTTCTGTTTTTCGCCATCAGCAGAAAACCTGCTGCTGCAGTCACATACAGATGCACATAGACCAGGTCATACCAGACTCCCTGATGGTAACCGGAGGGATCAACTGCAAATACAGCATGACTCCAGGGTGAAGACAGCACAATCACTTCACATGCCACAAAGAAGATCCTGGCTGCGTCAAGAAATACTTTATTGCCCGTGTGCAGCCGGCCGCATAAAGCAATGAGATAATTCAGGAAGATCTGCGTTCTGGCAATGAACAGTGCAAAGAACAGAACATTGGCAATCTGCAGTATGCTGCTGGAGAACATCGATGGATTGGCATCGAGCAGCGTCGACCAGATATCCACGATACTGGCAGCCATATCCACCGCCAGCAGTTTCATATAGATCCGTGTGCGGTCGATCTTCAGCCTCGGCCGCAGCACATACTGCATCAGAAAGACAGTCAGCATCATCAATGTTGGAATGGAATAAGATGTATCCAGCTTCATGACTGTCCCCTTTCTGAATAAACATGCAGAATCTGATCTGTTTGTACCTGAAACAGATGAAGATGATGGTTATGATATGCCTGCACAAGACAAATAGCAAATCCTTCTTCCTCATCCTGTATCACTTCACCATACAGGTGCGTATTTCCCTGCCGGAACATCACCAGCGCGCCGGCTTTGATTTCATTCTTCCCGGCCATATCCAGCAATATCTGATTCCTTCACATACGGAACCACAATGCCATTGACATTGATATCATAGACCGGCTGATCCTTGACACGGGCCTTTCCCCATGGATAAATACCCGTGATCGTACCTTCCGTGTACTTTCCATCCTGGAAAAAACCGACTTTATTTTCACGGCGGTAAATCGGCTCACCAGCCCGTGGCAGAGAAGCTGATACAGTCTCACCAAGCTCCACCAGACGGTTGAATAATACAGAAATATTATGAGGCTGGTCCTGGTCAATGTGATAATGGCCGCAATACCAGTGTGTGTATGTTGTGCTGGCCATGATCTGTTCCAGATATGTATTCAATGGATCAATGCCAAAGGCAGGCTTGATGCGCTGCTGCAAAGAGCCGGGCAGACAGTGCGTAACAATGTAGTCCACATGACTGCCATGGGCAGCCAGATTATCCAGGCCATGCTGCATTTCTGCTTCATCCGGTATCTCCTGCGGCCACCAGAAACGGCCTTCCACCGCTTTGGTATCACCAGCAACAGGTCCCCGGTCATGACTGCGGGCACCGCCCATGGCAAAAATGGTATTGTCATCCAGGTCAAAGATCTCACCCCGCATCAGGTGCATGACATTATCACGAATGACGTGAACTTTGCCGCCATGCCATGTTATTTCTGGATAGTCATACAGACGCGGGAAGCATTCATGATTGCCATCCACAAACAACAGTGTATACGGCTGGCGTTCAAACCATTTCAGCCAGCTTCTTTCCTTGCGGGATTCTTTCTTCCAGTTGTAAATAAAGCCAAAATCGCCGCAGATGATAACATAGTCCTGCCGGCTCAGTCCCAGCAGTCTTTTATCTGTCAGTTTTCTTAAATCAATGCCGCCGTGGGTGTCCCCGGTCAGATAAATCATTGCTTTTCACTTCTTTCTGCAAGCCATTTCCGGTGTGAACAAAGCCGTGTCACATCGGCCGTGCGCTTTTCTTCAGGGAAACGGACCCGGCCGCCTTTGCCATTCGCCAGTTTCAGGATATCTTCGGCATCCTCAATATAATCTTCCACCGTCGGCTTGATCATCACCTTGAACGGAATCACATACAAAGGAATACGGTACTGGGTCTTGTCGGCTCTCACCTTCCACTCAATGTGCGGCATGACCATGGCAATATCCACCTCATTCTGCCTTGCTGCAAGATTGATGTACGGAATGCGGATAAAGCTTGCCCGATCTTCCAGATGATGATCCTTCACTTCCTGTTCCAGGCGGTTAGCTAGAAAGCCGCTGGAAAATCCTTCACCACAGCTGATTGCAATCCTGATCATAAATGTGTCCCCTTATCGAGTACAGTTTAGCAATTTTGTGTAAAGTTTGGAAACAAAACGCAAAAAGGAAGCCTATTTGGCCTCCTTGAGATGTAATGACTGTCTTTCTCAGGCAAGAGCTGCGGTAATGATTGCCATGGAATAGACTTCCAGAGCATTGCAGCCGCGGGAAAGATCGTTGATCGGCGCATTCAGACCGAGCAGGATCGGGCCGTATGCTTCAAAGTTGCCAAGTCTCTGGGCAATCTTGTAACCGATGTTGCCGGCATTGATATCCGGGAAGATGAAGGTGTTGGCATTACCTGCAACATCACTGCCCGGTGCCTTCTGCTTGGCAACACGCGGTGCCACAGCCGCATCGAACTGCAGCTCGCCATCGATCTGCTCGTTCGGATACTTTTCCTTTGCCTTCTTTGTGGCATTCTGCATCTTGGTCACGGAATCACCCTTGCCGCTGCCCTTGGTGGAATAGGACAGGAAGGCAACCTTCGGATCAATACCGAATACCTTTGCACATTCAATGGTCTGACCGCAGATTTCAACCAGATCGTCCTCACTTGGATCAATGTTGATGGCGCAGTCGCTCATGGCAATGACTTCATTGCCGCCGGATACTGCCGGTCTTACCAGAATGAAGCAGGAAGAAACGATGCTGCTGCCCGGTTTTGTCTTGATGATCTGCAGAGCAGGACGCACTGTATCTGCTGTGGAATATGTAGCACCGCCCAGCAGGCAGTCAGCCTTACCCATCTTGACAAGCATCGTACCAAAGTAGTTGGCACTCTTGAGAATGCCTCTGGCCTTCTCCGGTGTCATGCCCTTGTTCTTGCGCAGTTCCACAAACTGGGCAACCATCTCATCAAAATCCTCATAGTTTTCCGGATCAATGATCTGGGCACCATGAATATTAAAGCCTGCCTTTTCAGATGCCTTTGCAATTTCTTCCGGATTGCCAAGCAGAATCGGCTTCAGGAAGTTGCTGGCCAAAAGACGGGATGCAGCCTCAAGAATACGCGGATCGCTGCCTTCTGTCAGAACAATCGTCTTGGGAGAAGCCTTCAGCTTCTCAATCATCTGACCAAATCCATAAACACTCATGTTAACTATTGCCTCCATCGCCATAAAAATGGCTCATGCATAAGAAATCATAGCAGGCATGAAAGCGTTTGTCCCACTTTTATAAAAGTTAAAAAATTAACTTATCTAACAATCGCATCATGACAGCCGATACATTGTCTTTTTCCATGTACCTGCCTTATACCTGCCGACAAAGAACACAATCCGGCAGATCCAGTCGATGATCATGGCAATCCAGACACCAATTGCACCCATGCCAAAATGCAAGCCCAGAATCCAGGAGAATACAATCCGGTTGATGAACATGCTGGTCAGGGAGACAACCATCGTATAGCGGACATCATTGCACGCCCGCAGCATATTCGGCAATACAAAGGAAAGCGGCCACAGCAGGATTGCGCAGCCATTGTGGATCATAACCAGAATCCATGCCAGATGCAGTGTCTCTGTCCGCAGGCCATAAATCGAAAGCAATGGCTTTAAGAAAATCAGAATCGTGATATCCAGCAGGAACGTGCCGATGTACGTAATCTTCATCAGCTTCTTTGTATAGAACTGGATCTGTTCTTCATTCCGGGCACCGACACACTGGCCGATGACCGTAATCATAGCCAGGCCCATACCCTTGCCAATGATGCAGCCTACCCCATCCAGATTGTTGGCAACGCCATTAGCCGCAATCTGCACAGTGCCAAAGGTCGCAATCAGGGACACGACAATGACTCTGCCAAGTTCAAAGATGCCATTTTCAATGCCGGAAGGAATACCGATGTACAGAATGCGCTGGATCATATTGCCATCCAGATGGAAGCGTTCTTTCTCATAGTGCACAGGCAGTGTGGTGTCCAGCAAAAGAATTGTAACGATCACTGCAGCCACTCCTCTTGAAACAAGTGATGGCACGGCAACACCGGCGACGCCCATATGTAAAGCAAACACGCAGATGGCATTGCCTGCGATATTGATGATGTTCATGATCAAAGAGATACGCAGAGAAATGTTGGAGTTTCCCATAGAGCGGAACAAGGCAGCACCGGCATTATAGATTGCCAGAAACGGGAAGGACAGACCGGTAATCACGAAATAGATCAGAGCTGCCTGCATAACAGTGTCATCTATCGAGCCAAAGAACAGACGCAGGATCTGTTTTCTGATCAGTAAAGATACAGCCATGAGTACAACGCCGAAGAAGATCAGTGTATACAGCAGCTGTTTGGCACTGCGGCAGGCATTTTCCTTCTGCTTTGCGCCAAGATACTGCGCAGCTACCACTGCACCACCGGTAGCTACAGCAGCCAGTACGGCAATCATCAGATTATTGATCTGATCTACCAGGGAAACACCGGATACCGCTGCTTCACCAACCGAAGACACCATCATCGTATCGGCCATACCGACGGTGATTGCCAGCGTCTGTTCAAAGATCAGCGGCACAATCAGTTTCTTTAAATATGCATCCGAAAACAGTCGTTTTGTTTCTTCCATCATTCCACCTCAAAACAGCAGCTATGATAGCAGACTTTTTACAAAACGGTCCGTTTTTTCATAAAACGGAAAATCAGCAGAAACAAAGTACCACAGGCCATGCTTGCAAGACCATATACCATCCAGGCAGAGACAGACAAAGACATCGTCCTGCCCAGCCATGTGTTGGATAAGGCAGGAAACAGCAGTTTCAGCACCAGGCCCACAAGGTCATGCAGAGCCCCGCCTGCCAGCATCATCGTCCCCATGGACGCTGCCATCACCGCAGAACTCTTTTCACTCTGTACATACAGAATGGCAAGCACCGCTGCAGCCGCAACAGTCTGAAACATCCAGCTTGTAAAGCCGTTATAGACATAAATCAGTCCAAACAATCTGCCATTGCCCATCAGTAAGCCGCTGGCATAATCTGCCATGGCACCAGCCGCATCAGATACCGCCGCCTTCAATTCATCCTGATAGGCATCAATCTCATGACCGGCATACTTGTAGCAGATCTTATTTGTTTCTTTAACAACACGATTCACTTCTGCTTCGTTTGGATCAACCGGGACCAGACCCCTGCGATGTACGGTGTTGGAAACCACCTGCTGCATCATGTGATCCAACAGATAGCCAACTGCCCGTTCTTTCGTAAACTTTTCCTGCATTGTCACAGCCGTATCGATATTCAGATCCGGATAGGCTTCATTGACAACATCATTGATTCGCCATGCAACATGCAGGCCTACTGTTTCCAGCTGCATTGAGCGTGCCAGTGTATACGGCAGGCAGATACTCACTAAAATCAGCCACCATATGATGGCCAGCGGAACAATCTGTTTCCAGTGAATTGATGGCAGACGATTCATTTGATCACCACTTTCCCATGCATATCGTATCCATGCAGTGTAATATGGTACAGCAGAATAATCAAATGAATTGGAGGATTGTATGAACTTCAGTAAACGCATGGAACGCTTTCCCGATGAAATATTCGCTTCTCTGAACGAAAAAACCATTGCCCTGCAGAAACAGGGCCGTACACTGTATAACATGTTTGTCGGTACACCGGACTTTGAAACGCCAAAGCATATCCGCGATGCCCTGTGTGAAGCAACCAAAGATCCAGCTAACTGGAAATATACACTGCGCGATTGTGACGAGCTTGTCCAGGCCGTCATCCACTACTATCACAAACGATTCCATGTGGACCTGACACCGGATATGATTGCCAGCTGCCCGGGATCACAGGAAGGCATGGCCCATATCGGCATGGTGCTGGCAGATGAAGGCGACACATGCATTCTGCCTACTCCCTGCTATCCAGCCTTTATCACCTGTGCCAACATGGCCGGACTGACACCGTTCTATTATCCGATGACCAAAGAGACAAACTTCCTGCCGGATGTTTCAACCATTCCGGATGATGTGGCAGACCGGGCAAAGTTTATGATTGTCTCGCTGCCTTCCAACCCGACCGGCTCCATCGGCAATGATGAAAACTACATGGAGATCATTGCCTGGGCAAAGAAGCACAATGTCCTGATCATCCATGACAATGCCTACTCTGACATTATTTTTGATGGCATTGAAGGCAAATCGTTCCTGCAGTATTCAGGGGCAATTGAAAATGGTGTTGAATTCTTCTCTCTTTCCAAGAGCTTTGATGTGACCGGGGCAAGACTGAGCTTCCTGGTAGGCAACCCGGAAGTTGTCCAGATGTTCAAAAAGCTGAGAAGCCAGTACGACTTCGGCATGTTCATGCCGCTGCAGAAAGCAGCCATCGCTGCACTGGAAGGACCTCTTGACATGGTCGAAGAACAGAAACACAAATACCAGGAACGCCGTGATGCACTGTGCGGCGGTCTGCGCAGCATCGGCTGGGATGTACCGGACTCCAAAGGCACCATGTTTGTCTGGGCACCAATCCCTTCCTGGTACAAATCCTCCATGCAGTTCTGCCTGGATCTGATGGACAAGAGCGGCGTCATCTGCACACCAGGATCCTCCTTTGGCCCCTTAGGAGAAGGATATGTCCGTTTCGCTCTGGTACTGCCTCCTGAAAAGATCAAAAAAGCAGTCCAGGCAATCCAGGACTGCGGTATTCTCAATCACGACTGAGCATGGCACATGCCATGCTTTTTTGATAGTGATTCTGCTCTTCTCAGGTTTACAATGCTTCCTGCATCGTTTTTCCACTCGCTGCAGCTTGATTTTTCAGTCTGTCCTTTACAGATACTGCATTTTTCATACCAGGACCTCCAGATACTGTCTTGTGACCTTCTCGCATTTCATTAGTTCAGCATATTTCATAAGCAGATTGATATTCCGATCTTTTCGGCGCAAATAGTTTTCCAGAATTTCTCTGGTTTCTTCAATTCCAACCTGCTCTCGGTAATAAATAATATCGACAACCGTTTTTTCAACATTATAAATTTGAAAACCATTTCTGCCCTCGCTAACATTCATGATACCGAGTCTATATCTTTGCTCCGTATAATAATAGACGTTGAACTGCGGCCATTGCGGCACAGCAGAAATCTTTGCTTTTCTTGGAATAGCGATATCTACTGCATCTGGAATATAAACTGTCAGTTGATAGTAGACTGCAGCACTAAGCAGGCAAATAATGCCTTCTGGCGCATATGCTTTTACATAATAGAAATCAGATTCCGCTCCTGTATACTCAGCATTTTCAAAATAGCTCTTGTTCAGCTTAATCAGTTTTTTCTCACTTGCCAGTTTACGAATTTTATACTCAGAAAGGCCCTCGCTCTTAAGCTCATGCATGGAAAATATTTTTTGGTCATTTGGAAGAACTATCATTTGAGACATAATAACCCCTCCTGAGCTTTAATCGTATTTCGGCATTTTTTGATTTTGCCGAATTTCAATTAAATATTAAGATAACTTCTATGAACTGTCAATTCGTCATTTTATAAGATTGATAATGCAGCCAGGAATACAATGCGTTGATTCTGCCTGATTTTAGAAGCTGTTTGGCATATATTATTGCAGTTGATCATCCCTTTGGCAGCTGGAAGTCAAAATACAGATCCTGTGGTGCTCTCTGTTTCATCTCAACACGAAACTGCCAGGATCCATTATCCTGTCTTGAATTAGGAATCAGATGCATCTTTCCACTGCCAATATAGGTAAATGGCAGTGCAAGTCCATCTTCCGCCTCTACCTTGCGCACAAACAGCTCAATATGGGAAGCAGCACACAGAGAATCCAGCTCTTTTTGCTTCAGATTTGCCTTGGTTTCCCATAAGAAGGTCTGTGGATCCAGAAAGCCATCCGCATAACGCAGATCATCCTTGATATCAGATGCTTTATGGACGGTGACATAGGCATAGACAGTACCATCATAAATGTCCGTTCCCAGCATGATGTCATGTGTATTCTTCAACAATAGCAGCTTGATCTGTGCCTTGCGGTACTTGCCCCAGATACAGAAGGTATCAGAAGGATCTTTGTCGCCAAACTCGTTTTCATATCTGGCAATGCCATACTGCAAAAGATCCTCCAGATACTGTCTCATTTCCACATTCAGAATGCCATCTGGAATGGATATTTCATTTTTCTGGATATAAACCAGTTTTCTGTCCTGCAGAACCAACAGCACATGCTGGAAAATCGATGCAGTTGTATATGGCGCATTGTCATCCACATATTTTCGGACCTCTTCTATATCTTCTTTTCCTGTTGGCAGCAGTCTCTGCAGCACCAGATATTCCTGTGGACGCACAAGCGGCAGAAATTCAGAAACGTCTTTGATATAGCCCTGCTGCTCTTCACTGAATGAAGGTAGATTCTGCTCATTAATTTCCTTTAGAAAACCATAATAGGATCCTGTTTTGCCATGGGCGCCTTTCATATTCATGAACCGCAGCAGATCCGGTGCACACTCGTTATTGAGATAATCCATGTGGCAGGGATAAGAGCTTTCCCCAATATACTTCTTGAAATTCTCATAGTCCTGCTGCACAAACCGCTTGTTATGGAAGTTGATATGATCCAGCTGATCCAGGATCTCCTTCTTGGACAGATCATCGATATGGATCTCAACACCGTATTCCTCCATGCCAATCTGCCTGAAATCATCTTTGACAAGACTGCCAACCAACTGTTTTTCCAGCACAAAGTTCTGTGAAAGACTGCCCAAAGCAAAAGCAATCTGGCTGCTGCGCTGGTAGTCATTGCCAATGAAGTCCAGCACTGTGACATATTCTTTGTCCTGATACTTTCTCAAGCCTCTTCCCAACTGCTGCAGAAAGATGGTAGAAGACTGCGTAGGCCGCAGAAACAGCACCATGTTTACACCCGGAATATCCACGCCTTCATTGAGAATATCAACCGTAAACAGGATCTCGAGCTTTTCATCATCGCTTTGCAGATCATGATACGCACGAATACGCTCACCGACACTATTGCGGCCGGTCAGATACTGTGTGTCGTAATAATCAGAAAGTGCCTGTGCCATCATGATGGCATGAGAAACATCCCGGCAGAATGCCAGTGCTTTCAGCTTTTCACCAGGTTTACGGTGTTTTTCAATCTCATTGACAATCAGTTCACAGTTTTCTTCAGATGCACACTGCTCACTGAACAGTCTTGCCTTGACTGCAGCATCGCTGTAGGAAAGCAGTTCATCACGGATGCCATAATAATGAAATGGCACAACCAGCCCCTGTACAATGGCATCCCGCAGACGCAGTTCATATGGCACATTGTTGCCAAAGGAAGAAAACACATCATCCCCATCCATGCGCTCCGGCGTTGCGGTCATACCAAGCAGAAACTGCGGATGGAAATACTGCAGGATCTTCTGATAGGAAGATGCGGTCGCATGATGGGCTTCATCGATGATGATGTAATCAAACTCACTGGGTGAAAACAGTTCCAGATGAGCTGCCATGGTCACGTTGGTAGAAAACAGAAAATCACAGTCAAGTTCCCTGTGCGTGCCGTCATAGATACCAAAGCGCTTCCCGCTGCCAATGACATTGCGGAAAGAATCCAGTGATTTTCTTAAGATAGAGCCTTCATGCACAATGTACAGAAGACGCCTGGGATTGAAGTTGACTGCATCAAAGGCAGCCAGATACGTCTTGCCGGATCCTGGTGAGGCAATGATCAGTGCTTTGTCTTCTCCCATGCAGCGAAAGCGATTGAGCTGTTTCAGTGCATTCTTCTGCATGGCATTGGGCTGGATCTTTGCATTGGCAACTGCATAGTCCATATCCCATCTTTCCACTGCATAACAGAGTCTTGTGTGATACTGACTGATCAGCGTCTTTGTCAGTGGCAGTGTATCGTTCCAGAGTGTTTCAAAGTCATGGCATGCATGTGCCCATGTCTGCGGATGATCAGATTTCAGGGAAGCCAGGTCCCACTCCACATTCTTCAACAGTGCATACACGGTGATATTGGAAGAGCCGACCAGCAGCTCCGCATCATCCGCAAACGTAAACAGATATCCCTTGGAATGGAAACCAGCCACATTGCCGCTCAGATCATGAAAACATTCATTGTCCAGATGACAGGCAAACTGATCGGGATACTGATTCTGCAGATGCAGAAAGTAAAGCAGTGAATTGACATCCGTGAAATTCTGATAGGTTGAGGTGATGATGCGGCCATGTACGCCGCGATGCAGTGCCGCTTCGATATGGGACTGAATCAAAGACAGACCGGCACGCTTAATGAAACTGACCGTAAAGGCAAAAGAAAGACAATTGTCAATCTGCTGGCACAGATGATCCAGAAAACGCACCTTTGCATGATTTGTATAAAACAGACCGTCTTCCATATTCCTTTATCCTTCCCTGTGCCGGAAAATCAGGAGTTTGCTGGCGGCATAGTTGACAATGATCACCACGACATTTGAAATCGTCTTGACCCACACATCATTCCAGCCAAGCGTCTTGGCAAACAGGAACATGTTGAGCCAGTCAAGTGCACCAGTTGCCAGGCGGCATGAGAAAAACAGTGACATTTCCCGCAGGATCGCTCTGGCGGCAGCCGCATCACTGCGGAATACCCATTTTCGATTGGTCACATAGGCAAACAGGACAGAAAGCACCCATGACAGGACTGTACTGGTCATGATGGAAATATGCAGAAAATGCGCAAACAGCCAGTATGTCACGATATTGACCAGTGTTGTCAGCACGCCGAAGACCGTATACGGTATTACATCATGGTATTTTTCCACCAGACCATGATTTTTCTGTTTATCTGAATCCATACATTGTAATTATACCCTTGTATATTGTCTTTTTGGTGCCTTATGGCGAATTGCAGAGTACAATAGCCCGGTATGCAGCTGGGAGGTTTTGCAATGATTACAGATCAGATTGATGCATCTCTGCTGAAAATGGCAGAAGAAGCAGAAAAAGAAATAAAGCCGCAGTTTGAGCGGATTGACAAGGTGGAACAGTATAATGCCGACCGCATTTTGTCCGCCTTCATTGAAAACCAGGTATCCTATTCCGACTTTGCGGATATCAATGGCTATGGCAACTATGATACCGGCCGTGACAAACTGGAAGCCATCTTCGCTACTATTCTTGGCTGTGAGGATGCCCTGGTAAGACCGCAGATCATGTCCGGCACAAACGCCCTGTACCTGGCCTTTTCTGCCATGCTCAAACCAGGCGACACCATGATTTCCATCACCGGCACCCCGTATGATTCCCTGCAGGAAATGATTGGTCTGATCGGGGATTCCACGCAGTCCCTGAAAGCATTCGGTGTGAAATATGAGCAGATTGATCTCGTCAATAATGAATTTGATCAGAATGCAATTGTTGAAAGAGTCAAAGAGAACAACGTCAAACTTGTTGAAATCCAGAGATCCAGAGGCTATTCCAGCAGAAAATCACTGACGATTGCCAAACTGGAGGCTATCATCAAAGCCATTCGGGAAGTCAACAAGGATGTCATCATCATGGTAGACAACTGCTATGGCGAACTGGTAGAAGAAAAGGAACCGGGACATGTTGGTGCTGATCTGATCGTTGGCTCCCTGATGAAAAATCTTGGCGGCGGCATTGCTCCGACCGGCGGCTATATTGCTGGCCGAAAGGATCTGATTGCCATGTGTGCGGACCGTCTGACATCACCTGGCATTGGCAAGGATCTTGGTGCCAACTTCAACATGAACAATGCCTTCTTCAAGGGTGTCTTCCTTGCTCCGGAAGCAGTTGCCAATGCCCTGAAGACAGCTGTCTTCTCTTCATACATGCTGGCAAAGCTTGGCTTCAAGAATGTTTCCCCAGCCTATGATGAATACCGTACGGATATTATTCAGACGGTTGAATTATCCACAAAGGAAAATCTTGTCCGTTTCACCCAGGGCCTGCAGTCTTCTTCCCCGATTGATTCCTATGTCAGAGTATTACCTGCACCAATGCCTGGCTATCCGTTTGATGAAGTCATGGCCTGCGGCAGTTTTACGCAGGGAAGCACCATTGAGCTCAGTGGAGATGCACCGGTCATTGAGCCCTATACCCTGTATATGCAGGGTGGTCTGTCCTATGCCTATGGCAGACTGTCCATCCTGCTTGCCCTTCAGCATGTTCTGCATGGTGAACCGCAGAAATAAATAAATCCCAAACGCAGATACAAAAAAGGAGAGTACCCCACAGTATTCTCCTTTTCAAATACTTCCCATCTGTCCGCCATCAATGCGCACAATCGTATTATTGATATAATCCGCATCATCACTGATCAAAAACCTGACAAGATGCGCAACCTCTTCGGGCCTGCCATAGCGTTTCACCAGAATCTTTTCCTCTTCTTCTTTGAGGAATTCTTCATCATAGCCATCCAGCTCACTCTCTGTCCCGATAAATCCAGGGGCAATGGCATTGACATGCACAAAAGGCGCAAACTGTACAGCCAGGTCATGGGTCAAAGAATTCAGTGCCGCCTTGGAGGCATCATAATCCACTGACATGGGATAATACGTATTCATGCCATTGGTGGATGAAATGTTAATGATACGGCCATATTCCTGCTGCTTCATATGCGGCCATACCCGCACAGCACAGTTATAGGCACCGATGACATTGACATCCATGGTGCGCCGGAATTCTTCTGCTGTTTTCAGATGAAACAGGTTGGAAAGATCCACCGCTGCATTGTTGATCAGAATATCAACACCGCCAAGTTCTTTCTCAATCCGGCTGACCATCGCATCCACTTCATCTTCCTTTGATACATCTGCCTGATAGATCAGACACGGTGTCCCCCATTTTTCCTGAATGGTCTTCTGCAGTGATTCTGCCTGCTCTTTGGAAGTGTGATAGTTAACCGCAATCTGATATCCACAGGCTGCCAGTTCCAGCGCAATGGCGTGGCCGATTCCCCTGGCACCGCCGGTGATCAGAACGGTCTTCTTTTCAGCAGATGCCATTAAGCACGGCTGGAATACTTGCCATCAGCTGTTGAAACGATGACCTTTTCACCCTCAGAAATGAACTGCGGGATTCTCAGCTTCAGGCCTGTATCTGTCACAGCATCCTTTGTCTGGTTGCTGGCAGCACCCTTGATTGCCGGTGTTGTCTCAGCAATTGTCAGTGTTACACGGTCCGGTACAGATACAGACAGCAGCTCGCCGTCAAAGAACATCAGACCAACTTCCATGCCTTCGATGATGTAGTACTTGTTGTCACCAACTCTGCTCTCATCCAGCTCATAGGTATCGAATGTTTCCTGATCCATGAAGTAGTATGTATTGCCATCCTTGTAGGAATACTGTGCTGTCTTCTTCTCGATCATGGCCGGCTCAAACTTCGTGCTTGCGTTGAAGTTTCTTTCCTGTGTGGAACCAGTCTTCAGATTCTTCATCTTTGTCTTCAGAATCGCAGCACCCTTGCCCGGCTTTACATGCATGAAATCAAGGACAACCCACGGGTCGCCATCTACGATTACTGTCAATCCTGTTTTAAAATCTCCTGCCTCAATAGCCATTGTTATTCTCCTTTTTCTCTAGAAATACTATCTTATTTTATCTATCTCACGAAAGAGGTCAACGGCCTCTGCATGAAGAAAAGACAGACATTTCTGCCTGTCTTATTCTATCATCGCCATCTGCAATGTGAACAACCCCAGATGGATTTTTCACACAATTACAGCAGAATCTTTACTTTTCAAACAGTTTCTGGGTGTTATACAGTCTTGCATACTCACCATTCTTTGCCAGCAATTCCTGATGCGTACCCATCTCAGCAATCTTTCCTTCATCAATCAGCACAATCCGATCGGCATCTTTCACCGTTGCCAGACGGTGGGCAATGACCAAGGACGTACGGCCCACGGCCAGCTTGTCAAAGCTGGCCTGAATCTTCTGCTCCGTGATGGTATCCAGAGCGGAGGTTGCCTCATCCAGAATCAGAATCTTTGGATTCTTCAGGAAGATACGGGCAATGGAGATGCGCTGTTTCTGACCGCCCGACAAACGCACGCCTCGTTCACCAACATACGTGTCAAATCCATCCGGCATCTCCATGATGTCATCATAGATTTCTGCCATTTTAGCCGCTGCGATAATCTGGGCATCGCTGGCATCGGGCCGGCCATAGCGGATATTCTCCTTGATCGTATCCGCGAAGATAAACACATCCTGCTGCACAACACCAATGCTGGAACGCAGAGAATGCTTGGTCACATCGCGGATATCCGTGCCATCAATGCGGATGGCACCGGAAGTCACATCATAGAAGCGCGGGATCAAAGAACACAGCGTCGTCTTGCCGCCGCCGGACTGACCGACAATGGCAAGCTTCTCACCACTGTTGACATGCAGCGTAATGTCAGAAAGGATCTGGCGGCTGCTATTGTACTGGAACGATACATGGTCAAAGTCAATTGTCCCATCCTTTACGACAAGATCCTTTGCGTCCGGCTTCTCTACGATATCCGGCTTCACCTGCATCAGATCATAGAAGCGGGAAAGACCGGCGACGCCATCTGTAAACACTTCGGCAAACTGGGCAAGCTTGCGGATCGGCGTGATGAAGCTGTTGGCAAACAGCGTGAAGGTGATCAGATCAACATAATTCATCTCACCCTTCATAATCAATACACCGCCAGCCATGATCACAACCACAGGCGTAATGCTCATGAAGAATTCCTGCGAACTGTTGAAGTTGGCCATGGCCTTGTAATAGTTGCTCTTAGACCTGCTGTAGGCTTTATTGGAAGCATCAAAGCGGTCATAGTCAACTTCTTCATTGGCAAAAGCCTTGGATGTACGCACGCCGGAAATACCGGATTCAATGTCAGCACTGATCTCAGCAAGACGTTTCTTATTGGATACGGAGGTTGCAGCCATAGCCTTGCGGTTGCGCATCACAACCAGTACCGAGATCGGCAGCAGAATCAGAATGATCACAGCAAGCTTCCACTGCATGCGGAACATGAAGATCAATGCGCCGACGATGGTCAGCACCGAAATGATCAGATCTTCCGGGCCATGGTGGGCAAGCTCCGTCATGGAAAACAGATCACCCGTCAGACGGCTCATCAGCTGACCTGTACGATTCTGATCATAGAAATCAAAATCCAGTGTCTGCAGATGCTGGAAGAGATCATTTCGCAGATCTGCCTCAACATAAGTGCCAAAGGTATGTCCCCAGTAGGTCATGACATACTGGCATACAGAACGCAGCACATAGAAGCCGATCATCGAGATCATCAGGATGAAGAACAGGCGGTACTCCTTGTTTGGCAGCATATTCTTCATGGCATATCTGGATACCAGCGGGAATGCCAGATCAATCAGGGCAACCATCACGGCACAGATAATATCAATCACAAAAAGCTTCATATGCGGCTTGAAATACCGCAGAAACATCCTGAACATACAATCGTTTCCCCTTTCAGTAAACACAATCTTTAACAGGGGGTATCATACCACATAAGCCCCAGTGAGAAATGATTCCTGACCATCACACTGCAGTTTCTTCCTACTGTATCATATTCTTTCTATGACACTTTTTTCACAGTTATTTCCCAGCAGAAAGTTACCCGGGAAATAATTTTCATTGCCAGAAAAAGGAAGAATTCAACAACAATTTTTCCATGCCGGCATGGCTTCCTGTGAAACAAAGCTGAATGAAAAGAAAAAGCCAGACCATGCTGGCTCATTTCATATGCAATGCCCTGTCAACTTCCTTCTGCAAAGCCGGAACAACCTCTTCTTCAAACCACGGATTGGCCTTCAGCCAGCGGTAGTTCAAAGGACTGGGATGTACGATCGGGAAAAAGGATGGCAGATATTCCTGATAGGCATGCACCGTCTCTCTCAGATTCTTCTTTTTCCTGTCCTTCAGATAATAGTCAATGCTGTATTTGCCAATCAGTACAGTCAGCTGGATCTCCGGCATCAAGGCAAGAATCTCTTCATGATACTCGCTCATGAACTTTCTGGGCGGCAGATCACCTGTTTTTCCTTTGCCCGGATAATAGAAATCCATCGGCATGATGGCAATCTTTTCACCATAGAACGTATCTTGATCAATGCCAAGCCACGCCATCAGCCGGTCTCCGGATTTGTCATGAAACGGAATCAGAGATTCCTCGACTTTTCTGCCAGGTGCCTGACCGACAATCAATACGCGTGCATGGGCATTGACCTGCAGAATCGGCGGTATACCGCGCTCAGTATAACTGCGGTTCCGGGGATCCTGCATGATCTTTTCTTTGATTTTTTCCCATCTGGATGCACTGCTGTTTGTCTCAGTCATATGTCCAATTGCCTGCTTTCTGCTCCATCATAGCGCAGACACTACATCAATAACAGCCTCCCGCATTTTCAGTCTAACCCC
Organism: Grylomicrobium aquisgranense; assembly: GCF_033971865.1. Classification (NCBI taxonomy): domain Bacteria; kingdom Bacillati; phylum Bacillota; class Erysipelotrichia; order Erysipelotrichales; family Erysipelotrichaceae; genus Grylomicrobium; species Grylomicrobium aquisgranense. The sequence continues at coordinate 17,901 of NZ_JALBUR010000032.1, forward strand.
TCATGCAGGAACATCACAGTATGCAGCACTATTATTGTCATTTTTTATTACATCTTTGAACGCATATTTACTTTGTTTTTTCTGATTCAGAAAGCAGTGAATATGTTATAGTTAGCTTGCACTAACTGATAAGAGTATACATGATTTCTTATCTGTGAGAAGGAGATCTGATGAAACCTGATTACAAAAACTGGATGCCAGAAGGATTGGTCATATCTGCGATCGCAGCCTTTGCCATCAGCATGATCTGCTCTGTCCCGGCATCACTGTACCAGGCACTGTGGCTATCAGGTCCTGGATCCAGATGATGATGTCAGAATGCTGATGAGTATCATGAAGAATATGATTAGGAAAATCCAGGATACAGATTATCAATCCAAATGAAAGGCGAATACAGCTGTGAAACCTACCTGATCAATCGATGATTAAGGCCCGCTTCATCCAATATACGGAGCTATTGGGATTGTGCTGACCAAGTTTGTCCTCCTCTATATTTGAGCTCAGATATCGCCATCTACTTCAAGGCTGATTCAAGAAGTTCTTCTGCGGCCTCAGGGTTAATCACTCGCATCACATTATCTTCTGCATCTTCTTTGCCAAGAAAATTAATACTTCCATACCACAATATTTCTTTATCAATTATTGAAAAATGCTCAGTCAAGCCGTCAACAAGACGAAGATCAAAACCTGAAGAACGAAGCTCATCTAGCAAATACATTCTCGCTTCATTGTTTTCCATGATTCCGTAATTTGTTTTCCAAGTAAGAATGATTATAGAAACACCATTTTCTTGAAGCGGCTTCAGAGTTTGAATCAATTTGCTGATTTTTCGTGAAGAAAGTTCTGGACTGCTGATCACGATTTCCTTATTAGCATTTATTAGATCCTGAAAATATGTTTCTTGGTAAGAATCCATATCAAAGATAAAGCCATGATTTTTCTTTCCGAGCTTACTATCATTTTGATAAATATGGTATCCAATATGCTTATAAGCACGCAAGCGTTTTCCGTACATGCGGTCAAATACCGGGATATGACTGTCAATATAATCATAAACCATTACATTCTGCTTCCCAGGACAGTCCCTGTTTAGACGTCCAGCATATTGTTCAACTACAGATTTTCCTGCTACTGGTGTTGCCATTATCAGAGTATCCAATCTTGGGCAGTCAAAGCCTTCTCCTACTAATTTACCTGTAGCTATCAGTAGCATTGTATCATCTGCAGGAACTTCATTAATGTTCTGGTAGGCATAGCGTTTCTCTTTAGCTGGCATATCACCAAGCAGAAGAAAAGTATGGTCAGCATATCCGTTCAACTGTTGATACAGAAAATGGGCATGTTCTTTATATTTCGTCAAAATTGCCGGGCTTCTATTTTCATCAATACATTTTTTGGTGTCTGAAACGATCTGATTGTTTCTATTTTTTGAATCTCTGATAATCTCGTATGCCTCATTGATCTTTGGATTGCCGATTCTCAGACTTACAGTACGCGTAAATCTTGGAATAACAATATGATCTATCCCTTGCTCTGCAGCTCTCTCTTTTGCAGAAAATATAAAACGTATTGGACCGATTAACATATAGTTTATTTTTGTCAAACCATCTTCCCGAACCGGAGTGGCTGACGCACCATAAACATATTTTGCCGCAGATTCTCTAAGAATTCTTTGAATTGTTTCTGAAGCAGCATGATGGCATTCATCTACAATAATCATTCCATAATCCTGAAGCCGAGAAAATGTTTGTTTCTTCCTGAAAACAGACCCTGCCATTGCTATATCAATAATTCCGTTTGTAGTATCTTTCTGCCCTTGCAGAATTCCAACTACGCTTTTTCTTTTACGCAATCTTCCACTCTTTGTTTTATACTCCGGGATTTCTTCATCGACTATTAAAAATCTGTTGATTGCCTTTTCCCATTGTATAATTAACGAAGACGACTCCAAAATGATCAATGTACTTACTCTTTTTTCAGCCATCAGATCACAGCATACTACTGTTTTTCCAAAAGCCGTAGCTGCGCTGAGAATTCCATTATCAAAAGACAGCATCTCGTTTGCAGCATGTTTTTGATTATCCTTCAAAGTGCCATTGAACTTTACATGTATCGGCTTTCCAATTCTTCTTTGATCGTCAATATGATAAGGTATCTTGAATTCTTTTAATTGATCAAGCAATGCACCCATCAACCCTCTCGGAATTGCAATATATCCATTTACATCTTCACCAAGATATATGTATCGTGACTGTCCGAAATTTGAAAGGTTCATAGCTTGATTTTTATAGAAAACGGGATTACTGAATGCAGCCAGTTTTCTGATTTGATTTTGAATTCTTGGCTCAAGATTCACAGAATCAACATAGATCAAATTGCTCAATGTAATCTGCATTGTTCCATGAACATCTTCGCAATACCATCGATCATAATGAATCCACGGCCTATCCCTTTTTGCAGTAGAAAGTAATCCCGTCTGATCAATATTGAGAACTGAATCAGCTGTCCACTGTTGAATAAGACGATTTATCTGTTCAACAGATAGTTTTGGCTTGCTGAAAAGAATTGCCATTTGATCAGGTGTTAGCGTCGGGTGAAAATGGCCAAAAAGTGACGAGAGAAAACGGCCAATATCCGCCGGGAGAAAACGGCCACTGATTTGCCGAAAGAAAACGGCCACTGGCCGTTCCATCAGTTCCTTCTTACAA
>NZ_JALBUR010000033.1:0-19141 GCF_033971865.1 Grylomicrobium aquisgranense
TGGTCAACCCGTTGGAATACTATCTCAATAATCGTAAGTAAATACAAACGTAGCGCCGTATACGGAAAACCGTACGTACGGTGCAACGGGAGGGTCGAGCCGCTAACGCGGCTCACTCTACCCTATTCATCTGAATCTAGTTTTTCAGTCTGTGAAGACGCCGTATACCATCTTGAATGGCTCTGGCTTCTGAGGTGCAATGTGAATGGCATCCTGCAGCATTCTTTCAACCTCAGCAAGATTTTTGCCATCATTGACATACAGTGTGCACAGCGTATCACCCTTTTTAACCTGCGCACCGCATCTGACTTTCATGACAAGGCCAACAGCCGGATCAATGATATCGTCCTTCTTGGCTCTGCCGGCACCAAGCATCTGAGCAGCCGTGCCGATCTCTTCGGCCTGCATGCCATGGATGTAGCCATCCCTGCTTGCTTTGACATCCACCTTCTGCTTTACGGTAACAAGTTTCTTCATGCCTTCTACCGTCAGATAAGAGGCATCGCCGCCTTCCAGAGTGATCATCCCCTGCAGTTTCTTCAGGCCGCTGCCATCGGCAATGGCTGCCTTGAGTTTGTTTCTGGCATCTTCTTCACTGTCAGCAAGCTTGCCCATCATTAACATCTGTACACCAAGCAGAATGCACACCTCATACAAAGGATCTGTTTCCGGAATCTGCCCGCTGAGCAGTTGTACGGCTTCCTGTACCTCAAGGGCATTGCCTACGGCATTGCCAAGCGGCTGGTCCATATCTGTCACAAGGGCTCTGACCTGTCTGTGCAGCAAAGCGCCGATATTAACCATGGTTTTTGCCAGGCGGAACGCTTCTTCCTTGGTGCGCATGAAGGCACCGCTGCCTGTCTTGACATCCAGGACGATGGCATCGGCACCGCTGGCCAGTTTCTTTGACATGATGGAGCTGGCAATCAGCGGAATGGAACGTACAGTTGCAGTGACATCACGCAGGGCATACATTTTCTTGTCTGCCGGTACCAGGTTGCCGGTCTGGCCGACCACGGCCACGCCGTTCTTGCGGACAATGTCCTTGAACGCTTCCAGAGGCTGTTCAATGCAGGTGCCCGGGATGCTTTCCAGCTTATCCAGCGTGCCGCCGGTATGGCCAAGGCCCCTGCCGCTCATTTTGGCAACGGTACCGCCGCAGGCAGCGACCAATGGTGCAACAACCAGTGTGGTTGTATCACCGACGCCGCCGGTGGAATGCTTGTCCAGCTTGATGCCAGGCAGATCGGAAAGATCTACCACATCGCCGCTGTGCATCATGGCCATCGTCAAATCCGCAATTTCCTGATCGGTCATATCTTTCTGCAAAATGGCCATCATCATAGCGCTCATCTGATAGTCAGGAATATCCCCTGCCACAAAGCCATTGACCATATCCGTAATTTCTTCTTTGGACAGGATACCCCCATCAGCTTTCTTCTCGATTAAATCTACAAATCTCATATTATAGTCTCCTTATCTAAAACGCTTCTTCTTATATTATAAGCGCTTTCTTTGTACAGGAGACATGCTTTCTGTCTGCAGATACTGTCCAAGTGCTTCTTTTGCCATACAGAGTGCGACCTGTGTATACAGCACACGAATCTGCCTGGGATCCCGCTGCAGCAAGGCGGCACATTCCACAGCCGGCACATCCAGAATGCAGCAGTTGGCAAACGTCTGCCACTCCTCCTCATTCAGATCACTCTGTGCTGCCATGGCGTGGCACGCATCCAGAAGAATTTCGTTACGTTTCATCATCCACCTCCTCCTGATCATGATGACAGAACGCAGAAAAACAGCTGTACGTGTTCGCGTACAGCTGCATAATCTTTCATCATTATCCAAGCATTGTCAGATACTGGAAGACAAGGATGTAATGGCACAGAGAGCCTGCCAGCACGAAGCAGTGGAAGAGCTCGTGATTGCCAAAGCCAGGAATTCTGTTTTCAAACATTGTCGGCTTCATAGCATAGATGACAGCACCGACCGTGTAGAACAGACCGCCTGCCAGCAGCCAGAAGAAGGCTGGTGCGGAAAGATGGGCGACGATATCTTTCATGAAGAAGATGGCTGTCCAGCCCATGGCAGTATAGATGACGCTGGACACCCATTTCGGGCAGGTAACCCAGCACAGCTTGAAGATGATGCCAAGTACGGCAATTGTCCAGACGATGCTTAACAGAATCATGCCTTCTCTGCCGGGCAGTACGGTGACTGCCACCGGTGTATAGCTGCCGGCAATCAGCAGGAAGATGGAACAGTGATCCACCTTCTTGAGAATCTTGTTAACGCGGGCATTGATGCTGAAGGAATGGTATGTTGTGGAAGCACTGTACAGGATAATCATGGACAGCATGAACACGGCATAGGAGCCAAGTGCAGCCATGGAGTTGCCCATACGTGCCCCCTGCAGCAGCAGTGCCGGCATGCCCAGGATGGCACCAATAGCGCCAATCAGATGCGTCAAAGCACTGATCGGATCCTTGACGGTAAACATTCTGCGTTCATTTACTACTGTATTCTGATTCATGACGGTCATATGAAAACCTCCTATATCCTGTGATCGGTTTTTCATTAACTGATTACAGTTATCATACTAGCGGTTTTTAAATAACTTGTCAATATGATTCAAATACTTTATTGACGAATAATGATTACGACCATATGATAAAAGCATGAATACAAATAAACTGCAGCCGATCTTAGAAAGCTTTACATATCCTGCCTACCACGAAATTCCGGATGTTGGTCTGTATCTCGATCAGGTCGTCAAGTACATCAACAGTTATCTGCAGGATTTTCCGGAAATGCAGATTACGGGATCGATGGTTTCCAATTATGTGAAGCAGAAACTGATTTCTTCACCGCACAAGAAAACGTATTCGCGCGATCAGATTGCGGGATTGATCTTTATTGCTACTGCCAAGACCGTATTATCCATGGATCATATCCGGATGTGTCTGTCCTCACTGGATCAGTTTGACAGTTATGAGCATGCCTATGAGGCGTTTCGGAGCATGCTGCATGAAGTGCTGTCATCTCTGATGGATGCCAGCCACCACATCGTCTGTGCAGCAACCTCCAGTCCGGTGTCACAGGCATTGGAAAACATTGTGATTACCGTTGCCCATAAGATGTATCTGGAGCGGTATTTTGAGGAATATCGGCAGGAAATGGAAGAAAATGCAAAAAAAGATGACAGTCAGTCATGATCTGCCATCTTTTCTTGATCTGCAGGATGAATGGGCTGTCCGCATACCGGACAGAACCTGGCACCCGGAACTTTCAGCTTTGCACCGCAGTGTGAACAGAAGCGCACCGGTGGAAGCGGCTTCTGGCTGTCTGTGCTTTCATCTGGTGCTGGATGAATCTGTTCCTGATGATCCTGGGCGTTCTCTGTTGTTTCAGCAGCAGTCACAGCCACTGTTTCATCCATGGCCATGCGTTCTTCCTGTTTTGATGCTTCCTGCTCAGTTGATACAGTTTCTTTCAAAACGGGGTCTGCTGCTTCTGGCGCAGAAACCTTTGCAGCATGTTCAGACTGCTCCAATTGTTCTTTCTGTTCTTTTGTCAAAGGAGAAGGAACGGCAATCGGCTCTGGTGCAGGCTCTGTCTCCTCTTGCTGAACTGCTTCCTTCTTTGCCTTTTTCTCATGCTGCTTCAAGGTGAAGAGCACATGCTTTGTCTTCTGCGGCTTTTCAGATGCTGTATGTTCTTTCTCTTCTGTCTTCTGTTCTGCCTGTTCTATGCTCTTTTCTGGCTTTTGGATATGACTGTCAGCGTTCTCTGCATCCTGCGGCTGATTTACTATTGCGCCAGAGATTTCTGCAGGCCTGCTTTCCGGTTTTCTGATCGTTACTTTTTCAACAACCATGCGGCGGTACAGGCGGTGCCTTTCCCCATAGTAGACAAGAGAGAGTGCACAGTACATGATGGTCAACGCCAGGATGACGGCTGCAATCAGAAAAATCCAGCGTGAAGAAATGCTGAGATCAAGATAGAGATGCAGGTTCATGCCGATTACCATCGAAAGATGTTTCCGATAGATTTCGGAAAATGCATAGCAGGCATACAGAACCAGTGTGAGATAATGACTCATCTGGTACCACCAGCTGCTGCGGATCCAGCGAAAACTGCGCAGCCATGCCTGCAGGACAATCAGTGTTTCCAGAATAACAAAGGCAAAGCTGATGTAATAGAGCCATTTGTCATCCTGGGGTGCCAGCAGTGCATCCGTATTGAACATCCAGCTGGTGCTTCTGCCCATACGCACACAAATGGTGCAGATGGTCAGATAGATGCCGGAAAGAATGATCAGCGGCATCAGTACAGCCTGGTTGAAGCGATGCCATTTCAGTGGTGTTTCTGCCTTTTCTGTATATTTCAGCATAGTTTCCCCTCCTCATACGCACGCAGGGCTTTTTCTTCATCTTTGCTCAGAACATGTCTGGCATACAGGTCAGGCCTTCTTTTCTTTGTTTCAAGCAGTGACTGGACAAGCCGCCACTGACGGATCTTTTCATGATTTCCGGATAATAGGATCGCAGGTACTTTTTCGCCGTTGTAATCAGCCGGCTGGGTATACTGTGGATATTCCAGCAGACCGTTTTCATGTGATTCTTCACGGGTGGAATCATCCGCAATGGCACCTTTGAGCAGCCGGGTCACAGAGTCGATGATGACCATGGAAGCCAGTTCTCCGCCGGTCAGAACGTAATCTCCAATGGAGACAGCTTCATCCACATGGTTCATGATCCGTGCATCCAGTCCTTCATAGTGGCCGCACAGCAAAATCAGATGCTTCTTCTGGGAAAGCTGATGGGCCTTTGCCTGGCTGTATGGTTCACCTGCTGGCGACATCATGACAGTCCATGCATCCTCTGTTTTCACAGAAGCGATGGCATCCCGCACCGGCTGGCATTTCATCACCATGCCTGCCCCGCCGCCAAACGGTGAATCATCCACGTGACGGTACCGGTCATGGGCAAAGTCCCGGATCTGCACAAGATCAATATCCACCAGTCCGGATGCCACACTGCGGCCGACGATGGATGTATGCAGGAAATTTTCATACATTTCCGGAAATAATGTCAGTACGCTGATTCTCACAACAGTCCTCCGATCACATGAATGGTGATTGTGCGTTCTTCACTATTAACATTGCGGATGAAGGCTGGCACGTAAGGAATAAGTGCTTCCTTTCCATCTGTTTTGACAATGCGCATATTGCGATTGGCGCCAAGTGTTTCCTCAATACTGGTGACAGTACCAAGCAGATGTCCTTCTTCATCAATGACCTGCATGCCTTCCAGCTCACTGACATAGTGGCGCCCATCCTGCAGGGGTGAACGCTGGCTGTCTTGCACATACAGGCCGCATTCCTTGTATATTTCGACATCATTGATATTCTCGAGGCCTTCAAAGGCAACAAGCGGAAAGCCTTTGTGCACACGGTAGGATTTTACTTTCAAAGGCTTGTATTCTCCCTGGTAAAGCAGATAGACCGTATTGCCAGGTGTATAGCGTTCTTGATCAAAGTCTGAACAGCTTTGAATCTTGATTTCACCATGTATGCCATGGGTGTTGATCATTTTTCCAATTTTGATATATGCCATATTCTTATTATAGCAAGTAAAAAGGATGCCGTTCAGTCAGCATCCTTTTCCTGTTCGAACTTGATTGTCACTTTTTTGTCTTCACGATGAGAAGCGACACTCATCACCTGGCGCAGTGCACTGGCCATTGAACCCTTGCGGCCAATCAGGCGGGCAATGTCTTCATCATCCGCATGAATGCCAATGACAACCTCTCTTGGATTGGAAGATGTCTTTTCTTCCACCCTGAGGGCATCCACATTGTCAACCATTGGCTTGACAAGGTTGTAAAGCACCTCTTCAAGATTCGACATACAGATTACTTCTTGGCCTTGGCGGCTGCCTTCTGGTCGTGGAATCTCTTCATGACACCCTGTCTGGACAGAATGTTGCGGACCGTATCAGAAGGCTGTGCACCCTTGTTCAGCCAGTCCAGAGCCTTCTCTGCATCGAGAACTACAGTCTCAGGATCTGTTGTCGGGTTGATATAGCCAATTGTCTCAATATCGCGGCCGTCTCTCGGGAAACGGGAATCAGCTGCTACAATACGATATCTAGGTGCCTTCTTTGCACCGGTTCTCTTCAAACGAAGCTTAACTGCCATTTTGTTATCCTCCTGCTAATGACAGTCTTAGTATACGCTCGAAAGAAAAAGTGTCAAGCACATTTACTTGACACTCAAGTGGATTACTTCATTTTTCTGGACAACTCTTCCAGCTGCGCAGCACTCATGCCAGTCTTCGCCGTCATCTGGTTCATCATATCTTCCAGCTTTTCTTCATTCAGATTGCCAGAGCGCTGCAGATTGCCAACCTGCCCCATCGCCCGCTTCATCTTGGAGAACTGGCTGAGAAGCTTGTTAACATCATTGACCGTTGTGCCGGAGCCTTTGGCAATTCTTTTCTTCATCGTGGAGCGGATCTTTTCCGGATGTTCACGCTCCCATTTGGTCATAGACTGAATCATGGCCTTGGAATGTTTCATGGCTGCACTTGTCTGACCGTCGTTTACCATATTGGCATACTGGCTCATGCCCGGGATCATTTTGATGATGCCCTGCAGCGGCCCCATACGCTCAATCTGTTCAAACTGATGCAGCATATCATCCAGGTCAAAGCGGCCGCTCATCATCTTCTCAGCAGCTTTCTGGGCCTGCTCCATATCCATCTTTTCCTGGGCTTTTTCAACCAGGGAGACAATATCGCCCATGCCCAGGATACGGTCAGCCATGCGGTCCGGATGGAAGACATCCATGTCTTCGATCTTTTCGCCTTCACCAACGAACTTGACCGGCACCCCAGTAATCTTCTTGACCGACAGCACGCCGCCGCCGCGGGAATCACCATCAAACTTGGTGACAACCAGACCTGTCAATGGCAGCGCATCACGGAAGGCAGACGCAACATTGACGATATCCTGACCCGTCATGGCATCTACTGTCAGTAATATTTCATCCGGATGAACTGCCGCATTGATTTCCTGCAGTTCATGCATGAGTTCTTCATCGATGTGCAGACGGCCGGCGGTATCAATCAATACGGTGTCATAGCCATTGCGCTTTGCATGATCCATACCCTGGCGCACAGTTTCCAGAGCCGGTGTTTCTGTTCCCAGCGTGAACACTTCACAGCCGATTTCATTACCCAGTGTCTGCAGTTGTTCAATGGCTGCCGGACGAATAACATCTGCCGCAATCAGCAGGCATTTTCTGTCTTTCTTTTTAGTAAGCAGGCTGGCAATCTTGGCAACGGATGTTGTTTTACCAGTTCCCTGCAGACCTACCATCATGATGGACGTAATGCCGTCTTCTTTGAAATGAATCTCCGCCTCTTCATTGCCAAGCAGATCGACCAGCTGGTCATGGACGATCTTGACGAGCATCTCGCCCGGTTCGACCGAGTTAATAACATCAGCGCCTCTTGCTTTTTCACGTACTTCTTCCAGGAAGTCCTTGACGATGCGGTAGTTGACATCTGCTTCCAGAAGTGCAAGACGCACCTCTTTGAGCATGTCCTCCATATTTTTATCGGTCAGCTTTCCCTTGCCGACCACATTGCGCATGGCATGGTTCAAACGATCGCTCAGCGAATCAAAAGCCATATTGATATCCTCGCTTTCTTCAGCCTTTTTATATTATCACAACAGCAATGATTTTCTCTGCGGATCGCAATGACACTTTCGTTTCATGTCGAAAAAGATATGATACATCGTGTTTCACGGCACATATGAGCCAATGATTTTCTGCCTTTTCCTGCCCTGCCAGATGATGTTTCACAGATGAGAAACAATGAAGAAAAGACATGAAAACATCATCATGAGAACACGTTTATCAAACCTCTTGTCTTTGTGTTTTCCTGCCGTATAATGTCTTCAGCATGAATTAGTTGGATGTGCAACTAATTCATTCTTGCAGTTTGGAGGAAGATATGAACGTCATCAAGAGAAGCGGCGAAGAAGTCCTGTTCGCTGCCGATAAGATTAAAGTCGCTGTTACCAAGGCAAACAGTGCAACCAATCCTGAGAATCAGATGCCTTCCAGCACCATTGACACAATTGTTAATGCGGTTGTGGATAAGTGCAAAGCACTGAACCGCAGTGTCGGTGTGGAAGAGATCCAGGACATGGTGGAAACAGAGATCATGCATGAGGGTGCCTATGCCGTAGCCAAGAATTATATTACCTATCGGTATGAGAGAGCTCTGGTACGCAAGGCAAATTCTACGGATGAGCAGATTCTTTCTCTGATCGGCCGCAATAACGAGGAAGCCAAGCAGGAGAATTCCAATAAGAATCCGACTGTGAATTCTACCCAGCGTGACTATATGGCTGGTGAAGTATCCAAGGATATTACCCGCCGTTTCCTGCTGCCGCCGGATATCATCGATGCACATGAGAAAGGCATCATCCACTTCCATGATGCGGATTATTTCGCCCAGCCGATGTATAACTGCTGCCTGGTGAATCTGGAAGATATGCTGCAGAACGGCACCGTGATTACGGATACACTGATTGAGAAGCCGCATTCCTTTGCAACGGCCTGCAACATTGCGACACAGATCATTGCCCAGGTTGCCTCCAACCAGTATGGCGGCCAGACGATCACCCTTTCCCATCTGGCACCTTTTGTGGAGGTCAGCCGCCGCAAGCATCGTGAGAACGTTGCAAATGAGGTAGAAGCTGCCGGCCTGCATCTGAGTCAGGATCAGATTAATGAGATTGCGGAGCAGCGTGTGCACAAGGAAATCAAGGATGGTGTGCAGACGATTCAGTATCAGATCATCACCCTGATGACAACCAATGGCCAGGCTCCGTTCGTGACTGTGTTCATGTATCTGGATGAAGTCGAAGACGGCCAGACGCGTGAAGATCTTGCCATGATCATTGAAGAAATGCTCAAGCAGCGGATGAAGGGCGTCAAGAATGAGAAAGGTGTCTATATCACCCCTGCTTTCCCGAAGCTGATCTATGTGCTGGATGAAGATAACATTCATGAAAACAGCAGGTATTACTATCTGACCAAGCTGGCTGCGGAATGCACTGCCAAGAGAATGGTCCCGGATTATATTTCCGCCAAGATCATGAGACAGCTCAAGGGCGATGTTTACCCGTGCATGGGATGCCGTTCCTTCCTGACACCGGACCGCTTTACAGATGCAGGTATTGGCAATGTCGCAGATGCCGGCAATTATCATCCGGCCAAGCATAAGTATTATGGCCGTTTCAATCAGGGTGTTGTGACCATCAATCTGGTTGATGTAGCCTGCTCTTCCGGCAAGGATATGGACGCATTCTGGAAGATTTTTGATGAGCGTCTGGATCTGTGCTACAGAGCACTGATGATCCGTCATAACAGACTGCTCGGCACACCAAGTGATGTCGCACCGATTCTGTGGCAGTATGGTGCAATTGCCCGTCTGAAGAAAGGCGAAAAGATCGATAAGCTTCTGTTCAATGGCTACTCTACGATTTCTCTTGGCTATGGCGGCCTGTGCGAGTGCGTACGGTATATGACCGGCCATTCCCACACTGATCCGGAAGGAGAAAAGTTCGGTCTTGACGTTATGCAGCATCTCAATGATGCCTGTGCAAAGTGGAAGAAGGAAACCAACATTGACTTCTCTGTTTATGGCACACCAATGGAGTCCACAACATACAAGTTTGCAAAGTGCCTGCAGAAGCGCTTTGGCATCATTCCGGGCGTAACGGATAAGAACTACATTACAAACTCTTATCACATCCATGTCACCCAGGAGATCAATGCCTTTGATAAACTCACCTTTGAGTCACGTTTCCAGCAGCTGTCACCAGGCGGTGCGATCTCTTATGTAGAGGTTCCGAATATGCAGAACAACATTCAGGCTGTTCTTGCTCTGATGAAGCATATCTACAATACGATTATGTATGCGGAGCTCAATACCAAGAGCGACTACTGCCAGAAGTGTGGATATGATGGTGAAATTCAGATCGTGGAAGATGCCAATCACAAGCTGATCTGGCGCTGCCCGAACTGCGGCAATACTGACCAGAATACGATGAATGTTGCCAGACGTACCTGCGGCTACATTGGCACCCAGTTCTGGAACCAGGGCAGAACCGAAGAGATCAAAGAAAGAGTCATGCATCTGTAATAAGAAAGAAACTAATGTGAATATTTACAATTGATAAGTTAATAAGGCAATTGTAAATTAACAGCGAGCTGAAAAAGCTCGCTTTTTTATTTTGAATATTACAATTGAAAGTTAATATTCAAATAAATAACTCAGCGTTATTTACAATTTATAAGTTAACAAGATATAATTAAGATATCAAATAAAGGAGGTCTCAATGAATAATTTTATTAAGCCTGGCCAGATTATTGGCAGCGGAACAGTTAAGTATAGGGTTATATACGCAAGTGCTGTTGATTGTGTCCTTTGCGACCTCAATAAAACATCTTTGTCATTTTATTCGATTGGGACGGAAGCGCTGATAAATTTGCTTAATGCTGGCACATACTCGATCCTTGATGACGGAGAAGAATATCCGCTCTTTGATGAAAATGCATTGCCGCCAAAATGGCGGGAAGCATATCTGCGGAACAAGAAAATTGTCAGTGCTGTAAAAAATGAATATGGGCCGGATTATCTCAAATTGATTGGTAAACAGCCGAAGCCTGCTCTACAAAAAATCAGAGAAGAAGCAGACATTTCAAATGTCTCTCTGTGGAAAATCATTACCCACTGGATGCAAAGCGGTTGCCGGGATTACTCATTAGTCAATGAGCGATATTTTCTTCCGAAGCAGAAAGATTCTACTACCGTAAAAAAGGCGGGCCGAAAGACGGATTCCGGAAAATCTCCGTTTGAATTCACATCAAAGGATATTTCATACGTTGATGAAGCTGTACAGGATTTCGCTAAGAACCGCGTCATGTCAATGCAGGATGCCTATGACAGGCTGCTCAGTCATTACAAGGTGCTAATAACACATAAGGATGGGTCAGTTTATCCGGATTTTCCTGCAGGCTGTAAATATCCGTCTTATCGTCAATTTGCATATCAACTGCATAAGAGACTTTCAAAAAGAGATATTGATGTCATTAAAACATCTGCCCGTGAGGAACGGAATCAGAAACGGGTACTTCTCGGTAAAGAACGTGGCGGACTTATATATCCTGGGGAACTTTGCGACGCAGATGCAACACCGACCGATTACTTTCTTGTTTCGAAATATGATCCTGAAAAAGTTGTTGGACGTGCAAACATGTATCTGATCATTGACGTTCTGACAGGCATGATCATTGGTGAAAGTATGTCTTTTGAAGACAATTCAAATGCGGCAGTGCTGAATCTGCTGCTGTCATTAAAGCGCGAACAACGCGATCTTCTTCTGAATGAGACAGGATTTACTCTTGCATCTGATGATATATGGCCTACCGACGTGCTTCCTACGAAACTCAGAACTGATAAAGGTGTTGAGTTTACAAGTAAGGAAACAATGCGCCGCTTAAAAGAATTGGATATTACGGCTGAACCTGTTCCAGCCGCAAGTGGTTCGTTGAAAGGCTCAATAGAAAAAGAATTTCGTCAGTTCAATCTTGCTCACGCCGAAGAATTCTTTCATGCTGGTCTTATCGAAAAACGTTACGATTCCGATCACAAAGAAATGGCATGCATTTCAGTTCAAGAAATGAGAAAGCTGATGGTTTCCTATATCATTTATCACAATACACGGGTGATTGAAAGCCGGGAACGGTCTAGGGAAATGATTGAAAAGGAAATTGATGCTTCACCAAAATCACTTTGGCAGTATTACTGTGCAAAGAATCCGCTGACGCACTTGATAAACTGCAACAACATTGAATATATATGGAAATTAATGACGACTGCCAAGGCTTCCTTAACCAGAAAAGGCATCTATTATAAGGGCCTGTACTATACAAGTCCACGCGATGTTGAGCTCAACGTCCGACTGATGTCTCTGCAAAGTACGGAAAAGTTTGATATTCGGTACGATGAAAGTGATGTGAGTCATTTGTATTATGTTTCCAATAATGCTGTCGTTCAGGCTGTATTAAATCCATCCGTTTCTGAATACCAGGATTACAAGGGAATGACATGGGATGAATATCTTCATCTGCATAGCATGGATATTGAGCAAAAGCGTGCTGCAAAGCTGAAAAACAATGTTGAGAAAACAAATCACAGAGAACGGGTGCAGATGATTCTGCAGGAAGGTTCAAAACTCAAGCCGAGCGCTAAAAATCTCAAAGCTAACAGAATCGAAGAGAAAGAGAGGGATAATAACGAACACAGTGCTGCCGCTAGGATTGAAGGAATAATACTTGACGCAAAGAACACGGAGACAGTAATCAACACAGGCGGCAATGAAATCAACAATGAACAACCTGCTGATGAAAAGTCTACAGCAACTTCTGATTTGAAAGTACCTGTCGTTACAGACGATGATTCGGACGCTGATATCAAGGCAAAAATGATGAAAATTGCCAGAGGTGAAAAGTGATGTATGAATATCGCAATTTAGCTCCAGGCCAGCATTTATACGATGACTGCAGTCTCACAGAAGATGGAATGATTGACGCGCAGTATGAAGAATCCGTTGTCGATTCTTATCATGGGAATCCTATGGCGGAGTGCATCGGAAGCCCCTACTCGAGAGAAGAGCTGGTTAAGCTGAATACACACATTATCCGTATGCCTTCTAGGAAAATGCTGCAGAAGAGAACATTAGAGACAAACCTGATGTCTGTTGATAACATCTTTGATCTTATGGTGTCTATGCCATGGCACTACACCCTTGATGTAGCTTTCCGCTCTGTTTTACAGCGCACATATGGCATGCGAAAGCTCAGCATCAATGACACCGCTGGTACTCCGATTATTGTCGGAGCAAAGCAGATTGAAACACATGTTTCCGGACGTGCGAGAGTGAGTGAAGCGGTTCCCGGATTATCACTCATTGGTATTTCCGGCTGCGGTAAAAGCCGTGCCTTGAATGAGACGTTGAGCCGCATTCCACAAGTCATTGTTCACAACAGAGGTAAATTCAATCAGTTCATACAGATTAATTACATTACGGTTGTTGTGAATAAGCAAAGAGATTCCAAGTTCCTATGGGATGGAATTGCAAAGGCGATTGATGAAGCTTTGCAGAATCCGGCAGGCGAATATCAGACTGCTATGTCAAGGAAGAGAACGCTTGGCGAAAAGATGAACTATGCGGCGACACTCTGCAACACATTCAATGTCGGCATTTTGATCCTTGATGAAATTGAATTCCTTCTTCAGACAGAATTTCGCAAATCAGCGCTTGAAAACCTCGTCACATTCAACAATATTACAAACACTGCCCTTATGACCGTCGGATCTCAGGAAGCAAAAGAACAGCTTTTTACTACCTTCCAGATGACCCGGCGGTTCGGAAAAGATATTGAGGCTAGTGAATACTGTCGGAGTATCGAAGCCTTCCGGACGATTTTTCGTCAGTTCTTTATGTTTCAATGGTTCAGCAATCCCGACGGATCGCCTGTGGAACCGACAGATGCGATGCTGCGGACGATGTTCTTTGAAACCAAAGGCACTGTCGGCCTCTTAGCGGAAATATATGCGGAGATGAACCGTATCTGGCTGATTGAAAATGCAGATGGACATGCTCCTGCTGTCGATGAAAAACTTGTAGAAAGAGCCGCCCTCAGCTATGCCAAGAAACAGCATGACATGATAGAGGTAGAGGCGAATCCATTTGGACTTTCGACAGACGAAGAGACAATTTCCAACTATATAGCCTCGCTTGATGCAAAGTCAAAAGAAGCAAATATAGATGCCAAGATAAGTCCAGAGGAATTGGTCGGTCATGAAAAACTTGTTGATGATGTCACTGCGGCAATCCGGAAAAGTACGCAGGATTACAGAGAGGATACGATTCGCAGCATTGCTGATAAGACCCTGCTTTCTGAAACAGACATTGATGTTCCGCAGGCTGTATCAAAGGTGATGATGGCTCTTCTGAAGGAAAAGAATGATAAGGTCAGAAGGCGTCACCCATCAAAACCGAAATATGACATTGAAGCTGCCAAAAAGGAGCTTCTTGATAATCAGAATTCCAATTCATTTTCTTTGAAAGCATTCTCCGACAACGAAAAGAATAAGGAGTGAGTATGGCAACATTAGGAAACATTGTGCCGCCGGAAGATGATGAACTGCTTTTCTCATATATCAACCGTCTATTGCGGGTGAATGGATATGAAACGACTGGTGATGTGTATACGACATTATTTAATCACCAGACTCCTTTCAGATCATATCATCAGATTCGATATGATACCTTCGATGATCTGCACGGTATCTTTGAGCAATTATCAGCTGTAGATCCGGTTGAATTCTTCCTGAATACAACAATTTATCCTTTTCTTGCACCGCTGCTGACGCCTAATCAGCAGACGCAGATAATCAATGTGGCTTTCCGTGAAAAAGCCAGCTTTCCTGGCCTGGTCACCAGTCCTAACACATTCATCAAACATCTGCAGATATGTCCGATATGCCGTGCGGAAATGCTGAAGACGAAGGGATTTTTCTGGTATCAACGATCGCAGAATCTCCCAGGCGTTACTACTTGTACAAAGCACGGTGTAAAACTGGTGTGTTTTGCAGGTACAAAGGGGCACGAGATGGACAGAGAAATGTTTGCCGAAATCCCATCAGATGCTCCTTCATGTGCTGAATATGACGAGTTTGCTGTTGCAATGCTGAAAAAATCATTTGATTGCAGCAGAACTGAAATGCTCCAAGCTGCTCAGGAACAAATAAAGAATCTTGGATACTCTGGAAGCTATCAAAAAATTGAAGAGGATTTTAAGCAATCTGCACTCTCCACGATGTTTAGGGGTGATTTAGATCAGTTTTTCCGAATCACAATGCATAAAATGAATAAATCTGCCGGCACGGATGAAGTCAATCTGACTGCCATTTTGTGTTTTCTATTCGGCACTCCAGATAAAATCTTTGTTAAAAAAGATGTGAGCCGATTCGGTGAACTTCTTGATGAATGCGGCACGGATTATGATCTATATAAGCCATATCGAAACACAATCGTTGAAATGGAGCATAAGGATTGTGGTACAAGCTTTGTTGTAACGCCCCAGGGATTCCTTGACGGCTGGTGGTGCCCTACGTGTATGGCAAAACTATCTCCGCAGGAAAATTTCCGGGTTCTGTTCAGCCAGAAGCTTGGCTCTGATTATGTGCAGCAAAGTGATTTCGTATCTTTGAAAGACCCGATTACAGTTCGTCATAAAGTATGCGGACGTACGTATACGACCCGGGCACGCAGCATTCTTCTGGAAGGAACACAATGTACTTGCCACAGTGAAATCAGCGAAGCAGAGGCGGCAAAACGCCTTGGGCCAGGCTTGAAATTATTAAAATACAATGGAATGGAAGATACTGCGGTCATCAAATGTGAGAAATGCGGTGCAATTTTCGAAAGACAATTCCGGCATTTCTCCGACAGACATGGCGTCTGCCCTGTATGCAACCAAAATGTTATTCTCCCTAGCTTGACCCTTGATAACTTCAAGCAGAACGTAAAAGATCTGGTCGGTGATGAATATACAGTCCTTGACGACACGTATGCGGCGCATAAAAAAATACGAATGCGGCATAATAAATGCGGTAAGGAATTCCTTGTTTCGGCAAGTGATTTCAAGCAGGGAACACGATGCCCTGACTGCCGTTTAATGCTGCGTGATGCAGACTTTTTCAAGCTCGTCTCCGATATATCCAAAGGCAGGTATCGTGCTTATAAAGCTGAGAATTCAAAAAATGTCTATGTTGTGGAAGACACCTGGGGTATTCAGAAGCCGATAAGACGCAATAAACAATTTATCATGCAGGAACTATTAAGACCTACCCTCTCTCCGTTTCTTCCGCTTGCTGAGAAAGGCAAGTATCAGACGATTCGTCCTGAAGAGAAACTATATAAATATCTGCGTGAAAATTACACGGAAGATTCTCTGATTCATATTTCTGAACTGCGCTTTGAAAATCGCAGTGAAAAGAATATCAGTGATGATGTTAATCGTCTGGTGAAAAAGAAGCTTCTGACACGCTGCATAAGCGGATATTGCTGCTTTGCAACATATCATCCGTCCGAATGGGATATTATTGAAAGAATCTATATCAGGAATAATGGGCATGTTTTTGGGTTCATATATGGAAACCACTTGTACTATGAAATTGGATTGATGAATCAGCCGCCGCAATATTTCATGATCTGCACAAACAAAGATGCTTCCAAACATGGACGTATTATCAAAGTGCTTGAAAGCAGAATCCGCATAAAAACACTGCCTGTTGAAATCACAGATGACAACTGGGAAATGCTGCAGTTGCTCGATCTCATACAGTATTCATATCACTACGGCTGGGATATAGATGTTTTTGTGAAAACCCGTATGGAACAGCATAAAATTTCTGCCAAGGATATGTATGCTCTGGCTTATACTGACACACAGCGGGATGTACTTGAAAGGATGTTCGATAATGCGAAGACCAAGTGAAAACACAAAGGTGAAACAGCATCGCAGCGAGGAAGGTGAAAACTATCAACCTTGGGATAAAGTGACTGAATTCACCGGAAATATCGGTACGCCAGATGTATTCACCGATTGGAAATCCGGAAGATCTATGCACTTTCTGTCACAGGGAGAGTTTTTGGCATACCTAATTCTGCGCTGGCAGGACAATGTTAAGACGATCTATGAGCAGTATGCGCTGGATCTTGAAGAAACTTTGAAGATAGCAAACATGCTTGGATATAAACACCCGCATGATAATTCAACGCATATGACTACGGATCTGCTTGTTGTTTTCACCAACGGACAACGACAGGCGTTATCTGTGAAAAGCAGCTATGATTCGGTATTTGGCGACAAGAAAAATACCAGTCGAATCATCGAAAAACAGACAATCGAATGCATCTACTGGAAACAACTGGGTGTTCCGTGGAAGATTATCTTCAAGGATAAAGATATCGATGTAACCTACGCCAGAAACATTGAAAGAGCAGTCGGCTTTTTCGATCCGATGAAGGTAACGAATAAGACGACATATTTCATGTACCTGCTGGCTCATAAGGAAATAAAGATCGATATGACAAAGCAATACAACTTTGCGGCAGAAGCAAAGAAATATATTTCAGATGAACAGTTTGAGAATTTTATGAAATGTAAAATTTGACTGCTATATTCAAAAGATGTATCTTGCCAAGATTGTAATTGTTAGTCATTAAATAATTGCTGCTGAACGTAATAGCATCAAATGCTCTTTCCCCAATCAGCTGTGAATACCATATCGTCATTGCCCTTCCATCCGTTTTTATACATAAATCATCAATTATGTCGAATCATCTACACGATATGATATACTTGTTTCAGGAGGCTATTCTATGTCAAAACTTGACGATCTTATCGAGCAGATCGATGACCCAGGTCTGCGGGACAGAATCATGAAGGAAGCAAGAGCTGTTGAAAAGCGCAGACGCTTCGGTCTTGTGTTTGAGGAACATCTGCCGGAATGTACTCCTTTATACGATGTACCCGTAAAAGTCGGTAGCCTTGTTGCAAAGCGTACAGGAGATGTCAGCGAAGATTATATTGTTACAGCAATCCATGATGATACAGCCGTTTGCAGAGCAAAAGGAAGTAAAGAAGATGACAATCCGGTCGAATTCAAGCTGGATGAAATTGTGTCTGTTGCACAGTTCGGTGAGCCTATCTATCCGTATCTGAAGAAGATCGACAGCGTAGAAAATGCACCAGGAGATCCGCTTTGGCACACGTTGATCGAAGCAGACAATTACCATGCGCTACAGTTATTGGAGTATTTGTATGCCGGTAAAGTTGACTGTATTTACATTGATCCGCCTTACAACACAGGCGCAAAAGACTGGAAATACAATAACAACTATGTCGACAATAGCGACGCATACCGGCATTCGAAATGGCTGTCCTTCATGGAAAAGCGTTTGAAGCTTGCAAAGAAACTGCTGAATCCGAGAGATAGTGTTTTAATTGTTACCATTGATGAAAAGGAATATCTGCATTTAGGTTGCTTACTTGAACAGATGTTTCCAGAAGCACGAATTCAGATGATTAGTAGCTTGATAAATGCAGGCGGTGTTGCAAGAGATAAACAGTTTTCCAGAACAGACGAATACATTTATATTATTGAATTTGGAAATGCATCACCTTGCGCATTAGCCTTATCAGATGAGTGGACAACCAAAGCCGATAAAAGAACTGAAAAGATATCTTGACGCGCACTATCTAGAAGTGGGTCAAATTCGACAAGACAGCATTCACCCGGATGCTTTTATCCTATATTTGTATCAAAAGACGGCACGCATATCGTTAAAGTAGGTGATGCTTTACCGAAAAACGCTGATAGAAATAGTGTTATTGCTCCACCTAATAGTGTTGCAATTTGGCCTTTACATAGTGATGATGAAGAAGGCTGTTGGCAGATGTCACCAGAGAAATTAAAGATGGCTGTCAATAATGGATATGTTCATCTTGGTAGATTTACAAAAAATAGTATGGCTATTAGCTATCTTAATAGAAAAGAAATCGAAAAATTACATTCGGATGGAGTGTCTATAATAGGCAAAAATATAGATGGTTCATTAATGATAGATGACAGTAACTTTGTTAGAACTTCTATTCCAGGTACTCAATGGAGAATTAATTCTCATAATGCTTTGATTGGCGGAACAAATATTTTAAAAAGTATTTTTGGACAATCTTATTTTTCATATCCGAAATCATTATATGCTGTCCGTGACGTTCTACGTTTCTTTGTGACCCATAAACCAAACGCTCTTATCATTGATTTCTTCGCTGGTTCCGGCACCACTCTTCATGCCCGTCTTTAGACAATATGTAAAAGCCCTCCATTAACTTGTGTGTTCGAGGATCATCCCGCATACTTGTTATTGGCTCAATAAAGAGATGGGGAAGTTGCCTCATCCAAGAAAGGAAGGCCTTTACA
>NZ_JALBUR010000034.1:0-18961 GCF_033971865.1 Grylomicrobium aquisgranense
GCAGCATCCGTCTTTCTGAGAAGAGAGGCTGGTGCCGCTTTTTCTTTTAGAAAAAATGTGAAAGTTGGTCGGGCGTGGCTGTGGGAAGGCTTTTCTGTTTTTCACGAATTCCAAACATGATATACTAAGTAACGAAATTGTGCTGATGAGAAATGGATATCATTACTACTGATTTCAAAGCCACTTGGAAGAAGACAAGATACGTATACCAAGATATAAATCAGGATTGACTTATGTGAAAAGGGAGGCGGAGGAGAGTCTGCCGAGGAAGAAAACAGCGCGGTCGAACTGGCCATGAAATCGTAATTTACCTATTAAGACATATAAATTGTTGAAAATAAAGCTCCTATATAGTATGTTTTTAATAAACTACTATATAGGAGCTTTTGTATGGAAATGAATGGAGGATTTCTTGTCACCAAAATAAAGCGGCTTGGAGACCGGATTTTCGGGAAGATTCTCAGTGAAAAGAATATTGATGCGTTTAATGGAGCCCAGGGACGTATTCTTTATGTGCTGTGGCAGGAGGATGGTATCTCAATCAGGTCACTCTCGACTAAATGCGGATTAGCGATAACATCTCTTACTACGATGCTGGAAAGAATGGAAAATCAAGGGCTGATCAGCCGTGTTCAATCTGAAACGGACAAAAGAAAAACACTCCTGTTTCTAACTGAGAAAGCACATGCCTTAAAGGGCGAGTACGATTCTGTATCTGATGAGATGGGCAGTATTTACTACAAAGGTTTTTCTGAGGAAGAAATTACCCAGTTTGAGGAATACCTCGACCGCATCAGAAAGAATCTTGAGGAGTGGCAGAAGTCATGAGTATGTGTATCAAAGATCAGATTCAGAACATGAATATCGTCATTGGCTGCAAAGTGGGGTGTACATATTGCTATGCCCGCAACAATGTGAAACGCTGGCATATGATTGATGACTTCTCTGATCCTGAGTTCTTTCCAGGTAAGCTCAGGATGATGGAAAAGAAACGTCCGCAGAACTTTCTTCTCACCGGCATGAGCGATCTCTCTGGATGGAAGCCGGAATGGAGAGACGAGGTGTTTGCAAAGATCCGTGAAAATCCACAACATCAGTTCCTGTTCCTTACCAAGCGACCTGATTTGCTGGATTTTGATACCGATCTGGAAAACGCATGGTTTGGCGTTACGGTGACGAGGAAAGCAGAACTGTGGCGTATCGACGCACTTCGTAAAAACGTCAGAGCAAAACATTACCATGTTTCCTTTGAGCCGTTATTCGATGATCCCGGCACAGTTGACCTTTCCGGAATCAATTGGATCGTTGTGGGCACCATGACCGGAGCTCAGAGCAGGAAGATTCATACGAAGCCGGAATGGGCATGGTCTCTGACGGACCAGGCACATAGGCTCGGCATTCCGGTGTTTATGAAGGAAGACCTTGTCCCTATCATAGGGGATGAAAATATGATTCAGGAGATGCCGGAAGAATTTAATAAAGTGTTAGAGGTACAGAAATCATGGAAGAAGTAATAAATGGAATCCTCATTCGTGAGGTGGAAACAAAGAACATCATGACGAAGTCTAGTCTGCCGGTAGGCGGTTACTCGGTCAATCCCTATGTGGGCTGTACACATGCCTGCAAGTATTGCTATGCTTCTTTTATGAAGCGCTTTACCGGGCACAAGGAGGAATGGGGCACTTTCCTTGATGTGAAGCATTGGCCGGAAATTAAAAATCCGAAGAAATATGCCGGACAGCGGGTAGTCATCGGTTCTGTGACAGATGGCTACAATCCACAGGAGGAGCAATTCGGGAATACCAGAAAACTTCTGAAGCAGCTGATCGGCAGTGACGCAGATATTCTGTGCACAAAGTCGGATCTTGTGGTACGGGATATTGATCTGCTGAAGAAGCTTGGACGTGTAACCGTTTCATGGTCGATCAACACACTAGATGAAAATTTCAAGAATGATATGGACTCTGCTTCGAGCATTGAGCGCCGTATCTCTGCTATGAAGCAGGTATATGAAGCAGGTATCCGTACAGTCTGTTTCGTATCCCCGGTATTCCCCGGTATCACGGATTTTGAAGCAATCTTTGATCGGGTAAAGGATCAGTGCGATCTGTTCTGGCTCGAAAATCTTAATCTTCGAGGCAGTTTCAAAAAGACAATTATGGATTATATCGCCGGAAAATATCCTGATCTGGTACCGCTTTACGACGAGATCTATAACAAGCATAACCGCAGCTACTTTGAAGCACTTGAAGTAAAAGCTGAGAAAATGGCTAAGAAGTATGATTGTGCTTTTGTAGATAATGAAATGCCTTATGGCAGAGTCCCACAGGGGCATCCGGTGATCGTAGATTATTTCTATCATGAAGAAATCCGTGGGACAGAGAATACCGGAAAAAGAAATCGCTAACTTCCAGTTCAATGTGTTTTGCAATGTCGCTGATATCATTGTAGGTAATGGAGCAACATCATATTTCTGACAAATTCCCGAACAGCATGCCCCCGCTTTGACCAATTCCCAGACAGCATGAACCAGTATGATTGTTTTTTCTACTGTCTCGGGAGCTCGTGGAAACCATTGTGTTGCTATCACGCACAAACTCGTAGAAATCGCTGAATTCAATCACTTTTTCGAACATTTCACCTTCGACAAAACGGCTTGGTCTGACCGCGGAAAACGGGTGGAAAAGTACATCACAGTGGTGATAGCTTTAGACCTCGTTACAGTAGCAATGTAAAACCAGATTCAGAACAGACCCAGGATTTTGCAAGTGCTGTGTATGAAATTCAATCTTTAACAGATGCTCCGACTACACTTAGTGATATTGGAGATACGGGAAGGGTGTTAACATTAAATACCGTTAATCTGGTCAAAGATTTATCAGGATTACCTAATGATTTAACCAATATTAACACATTGATTTATAACGTTATTCATGATAATTATTCTTCTGGGGCAAGTGCGGAAACCATTATTCAAACGATTAATGATTCATTAGGCTCGGAACAAGTAGAAACAGTTGTAGAGGACTACATTGACCTATGTGTGACGGGATTTTTAGCTGTGTTGGCCACGACCCCGCCTTTAGTTGGTTTTGGCATCTCAATGACAGTTTTTTACTATGACTTCTATTCCAGCATATTAAATAAGGCCAGGCTTGCTGCTTTGCAATATTCGTATAGTAGTCGGGTGGCATTGAGATTAGAAAAGGTGCTATTCGGATAAATAGGCAGAGATATATGCACAATGGGAGGAGAAAAAGTGTTATTGCAAATTCTGTTATTTTCAATACCTTGTATTTTCCTTTTTATTAAGGTCACACACATTAAGAAGCCAGTCAGAGATATTCTCTTGATTGCAATCCTTGTATTAATTAGTTTTCTTATTTCAAATTTTGGTTACTTGTTTGAATATCTTCCAAATAAATCAGATTACATTCCAGCACAAGCGATAATTACCCAAAAGTATCATACAAGGAAAGGTATTCTTAGCCGTGGAAGTATTTCAGTAGAGTTTGAGGGAGAAAAAGCAAGAGCAGATAGTGTAACTATTAATTGTTATGAAAATGTCGGGGACAGCATTGTTGTTGGGTTAAAGATTAATAACGGAAAGATAACGAGTGCTGTAAGAACGGAATTATCTATAACATCACGTAATTTGGCGTGGCTAACATTCTTATTTTGGGCTATAGTTTTATGTCTCAAGCAACCTAAGAACAAATAGCATTCAGTTTGAACAAAATAGAAAAGAATTATGTCTCTTGCATTCTTAGAACAGTCGTACACTCATATTATCCCGCCCGCTGCAAAGCAGGCGGGATTATTCTACCCTAAACGGAGGGATGCAAACCCCCCTGTCCCCACTTCAACACAGCCATCATCAAGCGCAGCGAAGGACGCTCTGCTGTTGCCGCCTCTGCCTACCTCAGCGGCACACGGCTCTACTGCGAGTACGACCACCGATTCCGGGACTACTCCCACAAGCCGGCTGTCATTCTCTCAGAAGTGCTGCTTCCGGAACGTGCGCCGCCTGTATTTGCCGACAGAGCTGCGCTCTGGAACAGTGTGGAGAACGCAGAAAAGCGCTATGACAGCCAGCTTGCCCGGCGAATCATTATCGCCCTCCCCAAAGAGTTGTCTCACGAGGACAACATTGCTCTGGTTCGCCAGTATTGCCGGGAGCAGTTTGTGAGCAAAGGAATGTGCTGTGATTTCGCTGTCCACGATGAAGAGGACGGCAATCCGCACGCCCATGTGCTGCTCACCATGCGTGGTCTGGATGAGCAGGGAAAATGGCTCCCCAAGAGCAAATCCGAGTTTGAGCTGGACGAAAATGGACAGCACATTCGTCAGAAAAACGGTCGCTGGAAATGCAGGAAGGTCAACACAGTTGACTGGAATGACCAGAAGTATTGTGAGGTCTGGCGGCACGAATGGGAACTGCTGCAAATTAACTTTCATGGGCTATCTTATTAGATGCGTTATGGTATCGTGAAATTGAGAAAAGTAAAAGCCAATTATCCGAAGCCAAAATTCAATTATCTGAGAAGAAAACTCAACTAACTTTAGCAAACATCAATTACAAGAAGGATAGGAAGTTGATCTTACCAGTGCAGTTTTGAAGCAATACGCTGCTTTCAAAAAACCTCTTGACTGCTCCCTCAGGGGGTGGCTTATGGTTTAGCTGGAGGTGATGCTTATGTATATCAATGAAGCCGCAAAATTATCTGGAACAACGAAAAAAGCGATTGAATACTATTGTCAGAAAGGACTGCTTGATCCTGCAATATCAGAGAATGGGTACAAATCCTTCTCTGCAGAAGATGTTGAAAAACTGAAAAAGATTTCGCTTCTGCGAAGTCTTGGCGTATCTGTTGCTAATATCGCGGAACTGGTTAATAAAGGTGATAGTTTGGCTTTTTGGAAAATCATTGATACTCAGCGGCGTGACCTGCAGAGAAGAAAAGAACAGAACGATCTTCTGAAAGAGTTGGCGTCATCTTTGGACTGGAATGCTGTGAAGCTTAAAGCAGCCGCGGCGGAATGCCGGGAATCTGTAATAGAACGCTTGATGATCGCCTTTCCGGGGTTCTGGGGAAATTATTTATCGCTCCATTTCCGCGAATTTTTAGTGAATCCGATCGAAACCGAAGAACAGGAGAATGCCTATCATGAAATCTGTGATTATCTTGATAGCATACACATGGAAATCCCCGATGAATTAGAAGACTATCAGGATTCCCTGAATACTCTGGACAGTCAGGAAATCTTCTTGAATACAAGGGATGCTCTATCAGATGTCATAGATGATCCAGAAAACTGGCTGGTAAATCATAAAGAAATCATCGAGCGGTATCTTAAGTTTCAGGATACTGAAGAATACCGAAATTCAGATGGAGCTAAGCTTAAGGAAGTGTTAAAGAGGTTCAATCAAGAGCAGGGATATAACAGCGTTTTCATTCCTGCAATGAGAAAACTTAGTCCTGCTTATGATGAATATGTTTTAAAGCTGCAGAAAGCGGATCAAGCCTTTTCACAACGTTATCAGCAATAAACAGGTTTATCATGCCGCATACAAATGAATATCTACTTTAGCCGGAGACACTCATTGCAGCGCTCTCCAGTTTCTTATTCCCCGGAAATGTCGGGATCATATCGATACCGCATCATCAGATGCGGAATACATGGCGGTCAGACGTCACCTGTGAAGGCATCTGGCTGCTTGTTTTGTTTTCAGGATTTGGTTGATCAGGATTGGTGCAGACGCACGAGAGAATAGAAGTCCTTTGCATCACCAGAGACAGAAAACAGAGAATCACATCCATATGCATTGTCAAAAAGGCACAGATCAAAGGAGGAACATATGGGATTATTCAACTCAGCAGTAGGCGTACTTCAGACACTCGTGATTGCTCTTGGTGCAGGTCTTGGTATCTGGGGTGTCATCAATCTCATGGAAGGATATGGCAATGACAACCCCGGCGCAAATGCTCATGTACGGTAAGGAAGCAAGCAACCGAAAACAAGAGATAGACCGCCAGCACTACACTATTCCGAACCAAAGACCAAAAGATAAGCATTGTGGGAAAATCTAAACTTTTGGATTTTCCTACAATGCCAACTACGGCGGAATCCCTCCCACTCCTTATATCTTTCTGTATACATTGAATTTGTATTTAGTAAAATGCAGACAACACCACGGATCGGCTTTTGGTTGGACAATTCCAACCAAACACCACAGCAGACAGCAGAAAACATTCTGAACGCTAGGAAGCCGGTATGATTGTTAGGTGAATTGAATTTCAAAACGCAATAGTGTTGCATTAAGTCATGCAGGCGCAGCCTGCCAGGAACCTCAGGCGTAGGCCGCAAGGCCTGCCCTGGGGTTCCTGCTTTTCTTCACCAAAATCCTTATTCGTACAATCGACTCCTGAGTGCCCATCGTGGGCGGAAAGGAGTCATTGCTATGACAAAAAAGAAGCATCTCTCATTGGAAAACAGAGAGGTGATTGCGCAGGGTATTCCTGCAGGTGATTCAGCTGGAAGAATCGCAAGAAGGATTGACGTCTCCACTTCAACGGTTACACGTGAAGTGAAGGCAAACAGAACTATTCGCGAGAAGAAATTAACAGGCAAAAGCAAACCCTCTATTCGCTGTGCTAACTATCAAGATTGCCAGAAAAGTGGCAGTGCTTGTAAGAAATGTTCCACGAGGCTCACGACCTGCAAGCACTGCAAGACGCGCAGCTGCATCGCTTCCTGTCCTGACTTTAAGCGCAAGATGTGCCCCGATACCGAGCGCTGGCCCTATGTGTGCCCGGAAAAGTGTTCGAAGCGCGCCTACTGCGGCTTTCCTAAGTGCAGCTACGACGCTGAAGCGGCAGATGCAAATTACCGGGTGCGTTTGGCGTCCTCGCGCGAGGGTATCGATATGAGCGACGAACAGCTTCTATCGCTTGACAAAATCGTGACGCCGCTCGTCAAGCAAGGGCATAGCTTTGAGGCGATTTGCTTTACCCATGAAGAAGTCGGGGTATGCGCCCGCACCCTTTACAACTACCAAGATAAAGGTCTTTTAAGCACCGCGAACATCGAGCTGCCTCGCAAGGTGCGCTTAAAGCCCCGCAAGAAAAACAGCCACGCAGGTCGCGATCGCGTGGACCGCGCAGGCCGCACCTACGATGATTTTTTGGCATTGCCCCTAGAGGAGCAGGTGCGGGTTGTGCAAGGGGATTCCGTGTGCGGCTATGAGTGGAATGAGCATGATGTTTTAAGCCTTCATATGGTTGCTTATGCGTTCCAGTTCTACCTCCGCAAGCGCCATGCCGACTCAGAAGCTGTTGTTAAGTGGCTTGACGTAATCGAGCGCGCATTGGGATCCCGCGAGGCTTTCAAAGCAATCTTTCCCGTTCTTCTGCTTGACCGGGGCGTAGAGTTTGATGATTGGGAGGGCATGGAGCGCTCGTGTTTGGAGTTTGGCAGGCGCCGCTGCCGTGTGTTTTACTGCGATGCCATGGAATCAAATCAGAAGTCGCAGGCAGAACGCAATCATGAGCAATTACGTCGCATCTTGCCGAAAGAGCGCACCGACTTCGATGCTTTAAACGTCTACGACATCGCTACGTGCTGCTCTCATGTTAATTCCTACCCAATTGCAGGTCGCGGTGGCAAGTGCGCCTTCGAGCTTGCCGCAAGCATCCTGCCCGTAGCTTTGCTTGACGAACTCGGTATTGCGCGCGTGCCAACAAACGAAGTCATCCTAAAGCCCTATTTGATGAAGCACGCTGTAGAGCAATAGCGCGCTGAAAAAGCAGTTGCCCACTAGGCCCTTGTTGTTGCGTTAAGTCTTGCGCTTCCGCACAGGTGGGTCTGCGCGAGCATGCCCAAATTCGCCTTGATCCGAATCGGGATTCTTTCAAATCAATGATCCGAGTGATTAAAACCGCCTTCTCGCAAAGGTAACCGCAACGGTTTTGAATAAGATCTGCAGGATAAAACGCAATGTTGCATTTACCTTTGCAGCGTTGCGTTTAGTTTTTCGAGTGACCGGTATGATTGTTACATATAAGGGGAAGAAAAATTTCTTTTAGGTACTTGCTTTCCTAAAACTGATGTGATACAATGATTTATTCCAGAAAAGGAGTAAAAAATATGCGGCAAGGTATTCTTAAATAAAACTATAATCAAATAGTGGGAACAAAGGATTATGATAGTCCCTTTTGTAGGGGCTTAGTTTTTTGTACCCAATTTAAGAATACTTTTGCCTTATCAATTTTGACATATCCCCAAAAACAGCACTCACAAACAGGTGTATGCTGTAATGTGTATGTCCGCAAATTATCATCCCCAGTGGTAAAAGTATTTTACTGCTGGGGATTTTTATGCCCTTCGGGGCAGTAAAGGGAGGACAATCACATGAAAATAATCAATATTGGAATTCTTGCCCATGTAGACGCTGGAAAGACGACCTTGACGGAGAGCCTGCTATATGCCAGCGGAGCCATTTCAGAACCGGGGAGCGTCGAAAAAGGGACAACGAGGACGGACACCATGTTTTTGGAGCGGCAGCGTGGGATTACCATTCAAGCGGCAGTCACTTCCTTCCAGTGGCACAGATGTAAAGTCAACATTGTGGATACGCCCGGCCACATGGATTTTTTGGCGGAGGTGTACCGCTCTTTGGCTGTTTTAGATGGGGCCATCTTGGTGATCTCCGCTAAAGATGGCGTGCAGGCCCAGACCCGTATTCTGTTCCATGCCCTGCGGAAAATGAACATTCCCACCGTTATCTTTATCAACAAGATCGACCAGGCTGGCGTTGATTTGCAGAGCGTGGTTCAGTCTGTTCGGGATAAGCTCTCCGCCGATATTATCATCAAGCAGACGGTGTCGCTGTCCCCGGAAATAGTCCTGGAGGAAAATACCGACATAGAAGCATGGGATGCGGTCATCGAAAATAACGATGAATTATTGGAAAAGTATGTCGCAGGAGAACCAATCAGCCGGGAAAAACTTGTGCGGGAGGAACAGCGGCGGGTTCAAGACGCCTCCCTGTTCCCGGTCTATTATGGCAGCGCCAAAAAGGGCCTTGGCATTCAACCGTTGATGGATGCGGTGACAGGGCTGTTCCAACCGATTGGGGAACAGGGGAGCGCCGCCCTATGCGGCAGCGTTTTCAAGGTGGAGTATACAGATTGCGGCCAGCGGCGTGTCTATCTACGGCTATACAGCGGAACGCTGCGCCTGCGGGATACGGTGGCCCTGGCCGGGAGAGAAAAGCTGAAAATCACAGAGATGCGTATTCCATCCAAAGGGGAAATTGTTCGGACAGACACCGCTTATCCGGGTGAAATTGTTATCCTTCCCAGCGACAGCGTGAGGTTAAACGATGTATTAGGGGACCCAACCCGGCTCCCTCGTAAAAGGTGGCGTGAGGACCCCCTCCCCATGCTGCGGACGTCGATTGCGCCGAAAACGGCAGCGCAAAGAGAACGGCTGCTGGACGCTCTTACGCAACTTGCGGATACTGACCCGCTTTTGCGCTGCGAGGTGGATTCCATCACCCATGAGATCATTCTTTCTTTTTTGGGCCGGGTGCAGTTGGAGGTTGTTTCCGCTTTGCTGTCGGAAAAATACAAGCTTGAAACAGTGGTAAAGGAACCCACCGTCATTTATATGGAGCGGCCGCTCAAAGCAGCCAGCCACACCATCCATATCGAGGTGCCGCCCAACCCGTTTTGGGCATCCATCGGACTGTCTGTTACACCACTCCCGCTTGGCTCCGGTGTACAATACGAGAGCCGGGTTTCGCTGGGATACTTGAACCAGAGTTTTCAAAACGCTGTCAGGGATGGTATCCGTTACGGGCTGGAGCAGGGCTTGTTCGGCTGGAACGTAACGGACTGTAAGATTTGCTTTGAATACGGGCTTTATTACAGTCCGGTCAGCACGCCGGCGGACTTCCGCTCATTGGCCCCGATTGTATTGGAACAGGCATTGAAGGAATCAGGGACGCAGCTGCTGGAACCTTATCTCTCCTTCATCCTCTATGCGCCCCAGGAATACCTTTCCAGGGCTTATCATGATGCACCGAAATACTGTGCCACCATCGAAACGGCCCAGGTAAAAAAGGATGAAGTTGTCTTTACTGGCGAGATTCCCGCCCGCTGTATACAGGCATACCGTACTGATCTGGCCTCTTACACCAACGGGCGGAGCGTATGCCTTACAGAGCTGAAAGGATATCAGGCCGCTGTCGGTCAGCCGGTCATCCAGCCCCGCCGTCCAAACAGCCGCCTGGACAAGGTGCGCCATATGTTTCAGAAGGTAATGTAAAGATACATAATCGTCAAGACGGCAACAATCAGAAGTTATGGAGGGTAACAATGGAATATAGTAAGGAAGATTTAATGGAAGCAAAAAAGCAAATTTGGGGAGTGGGAGAGAACATGGGAACAGAGGAAAGTAAAAAAATCTGGGAGGAGAACGCACAATTTTGGGATAATGCAATGGGTGACGAATCTAATGAATTTCACAGAGAGGTAGTGCGTCCCAAAGTAACGGAACTTCTATCTCCTAATCCTGCGGATTACATTTTGGATATTGCGTGTGGCAATGGAAATTATTCTTCGTATCTTGCACAAAGAGGCGCTTCGGTTGTCGCTTTTGATTACAGCAAAAAAATGATAGAATTGGCTAAAAGACGGCAATCACAATATGCAAAACAAATTGAATTTTGTGTGGCGGATGCGACCGATAGAAAAAGTATATTAGAATTAAAAAGAAATCGAGCCTTTACGAAAGCAGTTTCTAATATGGCAATTATGGATATTACGGATATTGAACCACTTCTTATGGCTGTTTATGAACTGTTGCAGGAAAGCGGAATTTTTGTCTTTGCAACGCAACACCCTTGTTTTGTCACGTTGACTGAAAAATATATGACACCGCACAGTTACTATGATATAGCGATTGAAGGGCAACCGAAAGAGCAGATTTATTATCATCGTTCCATACAAGATATTTTTAACCTTTGTTTTAGAGCTGGATTTGTCATTGATGGATTTTATGAAGAATGTTTTAAAACCAACAAAGAAATTCCTATGGTAATGATAGTAAGGCTTAAGAAGGTAAAACGTGATAGCTTAAAATAAATTCAAGTTTGTTGATGCAGAGCAGAGGCGGTAACTATTGATAAGTTTCCGCAAACCGATGAGGTAAAAAAGAGAGCAGTTCAGACGTCTCAACGCATGTTGAGACCGTGGCTCTGCTAAAAAGAACAAATTGAAAGAGGACCGAAAAAGCCCGTGTTTAAGCCATTTCTGTGGCATCCGTCTTTCTGAGAAGAGAGGCTGCTGCCGCGTTTTCTTTTAGAAAAAATGTGAAAGTTGTTCTGACGTGACTGTGGGAGGGCTATTTAGATGAATTTTTAACTGTCGAGACGGTATGTCTTTTGTCCAAACTATCTGAGACAAAGAATCACATCGGAGTGAAGGTCGATATGGACGAGGTGGATGTGGCGGCGGAGAGTGAGGACAGTCGGTCGCCGGAGACGCCGAAGGAAAAGGAAGACGCGATCATAGAGGCATTCAGGCATTTTCAAATGATCTGATGGTTCTCTGTCTTTTCTTGAAAAATCCCCCTGTGTAAGGTGTTGCTTGTTACGCAGCGTCATGTTGCATAATTCATGGCGAAAGGAGGCAAAGGCTATGTCAAAATACTCGACAGGAGAGGTTGCAAAGCTCTGCAGCGTCACTGTCCGGACGGTCCAGTACTATGATACAAGAGGGATCCTGATTCCCAGCGAACTTTCCGAAGGCGGAAGGCGGCTCTACTCGGAAGATGATCTGAAGCGCATGAAGATTATCTGCTTTCTGCGTGAACTGGATCTTCCCATCGGCGCGATTGCTCAGATCCTGAAGGAAGAGCATCCTGAAAAGGTGATCTCCCTGCTGATCGAACAGCAGGAGAAGGCTCTTTCAGATGAAATCACTGACAAAGAGGAAAAGCTTCTGAAGCTCCGTGAGCTGAAAAACGGACTGAAAGGCAAAACAGAATTCTCCCTCGAAACGATCGGTGACATAGCCGTCATTATGGAAGGCAGGAAAAAACTGAAGAAACTGCATCTGATGATGCTCCTGACCGGGCTCCCGCTCACGGCGCTGCAGTGTTTTTCCATCATCTTCTGGATTGTCAAAGGTATCTGGTGGCCGTTCATGATCTGGCTCCTGGCGGCGATCCCCTGGGGGATCCTGATCAGCCGATACTATTTCGCGCATGTGAAATACATCTGTCCGGAATGCCATGAGGTATTTAAACCCACACTGAAGGAAGCCTTCTGGGCAAATCATACCCCCACAGCCCGAAAGCTTACCTGCACTTCCTGCGGTCACAAAGGCTTCTGTGTGGAAGTCTGGGGAGGTGATGGCGAATGAGCGTATTTGAGAATATTGTTATCGGTAAAAGTGCCGTTCCGTCTCTGACCATCACCGTTATTCTGATGATCGCGATCGCCGTATGCTTCTTCATCTGCTGGCGCAGGAAGCATAAAGAACAGACAAAGATTAGCTGGCTTATTGCCGGTGCTGCCGGTTTTGTCATTTCTGCCCGGATACTGGAAGCGGGCGTACACTATTTCTGCATCGTGTCAGACAATCCTGTTTCGCGCTTCATTAACGGAAACACAGCCGCCTTCGTCCTTTATGGGATCACGATGGCAGGAATTTTCGAAGAATGCGGACGGCATATCATTCTGAAATACATTCTGAAAAAGGACCGTACCCGTGAAAATGCGGTGATATACGGAATCGGCCACGGTGGGATCGAGATCCTGACGGTCTTTGTGCCTGCTATGATCCTCTATCTTGCCATCGCAGTAATGTTTTCTCAGGGAGATACGGAGACCGCGCTTAAGACCCTGAATATTACGGAAGAGACCGCAGCCGCAGCGCTTCCTTCCGTACAGGCAGCTGCTGCGTTTGACTACGCCATGATGGCCATGAACGTCATGGAGCGGCTGCTGGCGATGTTAATACAGATCGGACTTACGGTCATCGTATATTACGGTGTTGTCAATGCAAAGAAGCTCTGCCTGCCCGCGGCCATTCTGCTGCATATGCTGGCAGATACCTTTCCAGCGCTGTATCAGAGAGGCATTCTGCCTCTGTGGGCAGTTGAAATATGGATTGCCTTCTGGACACTGATGATGATGCTTATTGCGGCTAAGCTATACAAAAGAATGTCGGAAATTGTTCATTAGCAATTCAAACACTTCATGCAGGCAGGAAAACAGGAGGATTGCAGACGGATAATGCAACCAGATGCAACAAAATACGTGATATATTGTCATGTACGGTTAGTAGAACCCGACGCAATCAGACTTTACAATATTCATGAAAGTCATATTTCTGGAGGACCACATGGATATTGTAGAAGTAAAGAATATCTGTAAGACCTATCAGTCTTTTCAGATGAAAGACGTGTCCTTCTCGCTGAAAGAAGGCAGGATCACTGGATTCATCGGGCGAAACGGTGCCGGGAAAAGCACCACGATCAAAGCCATGCTGAATCTGATCCATACTGACAGCGGCAAGATCTTTTACTTTGGAATGCCGCTTGCCGGAAATGAAGCAAAGATCAAGCAGCGGATCGGGTATTCCACCGGAGCAGTCAGCTGGTTTCCGAGAAAGACGATAAAGACAATCGTCAGCACTACTAAATCCTTTTATTCAAACTGGGATGAGGATGCTTATCGCCACTATATGGCGATGTTTGGTCTGGATGAAGGAAAGAAGCCCATGGAGCTTTCAGAGGGAATGAAGGTGAAGTTCAATCTTCTTCTGGCGCTTTCCCACCGGGCAAAGGTGCTGATTTTAGATGAGCCGACCAGCGGGCTGGACCCATTTTCCCGGGATGAGCTCATGGAAGTGTTTCAGATATTGAAAGAACATGGAGTTACGATCTTCTTTTCAACACATATCATCTCAGATCTGGAACGGTGTGCAGATCATATCATTTATATCAGTAATGGTGAGATAAAAGCGGACTGCTCCATGATGGAGTTCATGCAGAGGAATGGCCGGCATGAGGAGACCCTGGAAGAGAGTTTTCTGAGGCTGGAGAGGGAGGCGAGGTCATGAATGCTTTATTGCGGAAGGAAATACGGCTCTCCTCGTTACCGCTGACCTGGCTGTTCATCAGCTTTGGCGCCATGACACTGATCCCGGGCTATCCGATCCTCTGCAGCGTATTTTTCATCACGCTGGGGATTTATCAAAGCTTCCAGGGTGCTAGGGAAGCAAACGATATCCTGTATTCTGCACTATTGCCGGTGGCAAAGAATGATGTAGTCAAGGGAAAATATCAGTTTGTTATGACGGTCGAGCTCTGCGGGTTCGCCCTGATAACTGTTCTTACCCTGCTCCGAATGACAGTCCTTAAGGATGCATCCGTTTACAGGCAGAATGCGCTGATGAATGCCAATCTGTTTTACCTGGGCGCAGCCCTGTTTGTGTTCGGATTATTCAATGCAATCTTTGTGGGCGGTTTTTTCAGGACAGCCTATACGCTTGGGAAGCCCTTTGTCATATATATCATTGCCGCATTTCTGATGATCACAGTCTTTGAAGCGCTGCATCATTTCCCGGGACTTGCGGCTGTCAATGCTTTCGGCTTTGACCATATCATTTTGCAGATATCATTGCTTCTTGGCGGAGTCCTGTTTTATGCGGGAATAACATATCTGTCGTATCAAAAGGCCTGCGCGGATTTTGATAAGATCGATCTGTAGTAAGGAGGAACGCATGCTGAAAGACAATCTGGTGATGCTTCGAAATCTCCATGGGTTTTCACAGGAAGCGATCGCTGAAAAAATAGGGATCTCCAGACAGGCGTATGCTAAGTGGGAAACCGGTGCGACGGTCCCCGATATTGAAAAGTGTTTATCACTGGCAGAAGTATACGGGACGACCATTGACAGCCTGATCAGGACGGAATCCGTGGAAGGACTGGGGATCATTCCACCCGCTCCCAGAGGAAAAAATATCTGGGGTTCTGTTGCCGTAGGCGAAAGAGGCCAGATCGTCATCCCGAAGGGGGCAAGAGATCTGTTTGGACTGACGGGAGGACAGCGCATGGTCGTTCTCAGTGACGAAAATGGAATTGCCCTGATTCCGGAGGAAGTGTTCATGTCGAATATGAGAAATGCAATGGAGCGGAGTCTTGAAAAGCAGGATTAAGGAAGGTTGATACGAATTGAAGTGAACCCCCTTTTTACAAAAGTGTTTCTACATGCACAAACTTGAAGTTATTTATACGGTAATACTTCTAATCTGGTTGCTGACCGTTATGAGCCTTCCATGCACAGTCTGTGATTTCCATATTTGTAAAGGTTGCCAAAAAAGATGAATCCTCAGCACTACACGCATAAATACCGAAACTAATCTCCTTTGGAACATTGAACATATGACATATCCTCATTTGTTTATTGTAAAAAACAAAAGTAAGATAAAACATACATATAGTATGTGTATGAGTTGTGTGCACAGTCGTGAAAAGAGAGAAACAGTTTTTGGCTTTGGGAATATTGCTTGTGACGGGAATAATCTTAGCAATACCGGCTCTTTCAGACAAAAATGCGGTTCGGCTTATGATTTCTGAAAAGATTATTGCACTGTTTCTGATGATTGACTGCTTTGAAAGCGACGGTACAGGAGCAGATGTTATGACTGGATTTGTGATGCTTGCTGCGGTTGTAATTATATATCTGTGTGAACGGACTTGTAAAAACGATTAGATTTTGTGTGATAATTAAGTAGAGGTTTCATGTTGGTTGCTTATGAAGTCGGCTTTTTGAAGCTGATTTCGGGAAGGAGTTGTTATGAAAAGAGTAACGGTAACCATGAACAAACTGCCAAAGAGCGTGCTGGAGCTGAAAAGTGAAGCAGAGAAGATGCACTCACCGGAAGGAACAGCGATTCTTACCATTGCAGCACTCTGCCTGTATCCGGAAAATCGTGATGAGTCGCTTGCAATGCTCGATTATTTAAGAGGTCCGAGACCGTTAAGTATCGCGGAGAAGCAATTCATCCGGGATCGATTTATGGATAAGGACTATGTGCCGCGCTCTTATTTTAAGGGCGCAACTCCGGACAATGACTACACGCCGGATCTTCCATATGAACTGGAAGTGATTGATCAGGAGCTGCCAGAAGAGGACGGGTATGAGACGCGCTATTTAAGAAGTGGAGGAGCGGATTCACCTCGCCCGATTAAGTTCAGAAATAAACCATCTACAGGGGAGTGGTTTTTATGGGAACAGCTGTTGCTTGCAGGAATCAGGGAGCCGGCAAGTAAGGATCCGTGGAGGTAACGGGAAGCTGACAAGTAAGTTTCTACGGAGGTGACGGGGGGAAGATTGTGAGTCGCGTATGGGTAATATATTAAAAATTGTTTTACGCGTCGGGGGTGTAATTCTTGCCCTTTTTGCAGTTCTGATTGGTGTAACAGTCTATCAGAACAGTAGTTTAAAAGAACGAATAGACAACAGCAAAAAAGTTAAGGAGAGCAAGATGACAAAATTTGAATATTCGGTTGGCGGTGGAATGCGCGGAGAATCGAGCACTGTCACCGTCAGTGTTGCGGATGAGAACTCCTGCCTGATTACGGAGACTGATAAGGAGTATTATGCTGCAAGGAAGGTTGTGCACGAATACCGGACGGAAGAGGATCTGCTTGGGGAAATCGAGGACATTTTCCGCGAAAATAAAATGCAGAAATGGAGCGAAAAGGACCTGAGGGGTATTTTTGTAGCAGATGGAGCGTCTGAGAGTTATCGCTTTTCTTTTACAGATACTGATGTATATTTTTCTTCGCAGTATTATCCAAAAAAATATAGTGAAAAGCTGGCTAAGATTCATGAGGTGATTGAATCAAGAAAGAAGGAGGCAGAACAGCTTCCTGCACTGAAGCTTCCAGTGGGTGAGTCAGAGGATCAGGTGAGCCCGTCAGCGGAAATTTATCCGACGGATGGATATTTAGGGCTTTATCTTGAATCTTACGAGCAGAATGAATTACATTTTGTGATTCGAAACGGGCGTAAAGAGGCGTTTTCAGGAATTGGCGAGAATGGCTTGAATGCGAATGTTTCTGAGGTGAAGATCATCGATTTGCGAAGTCAGGAGGAGCTGCCGCTTCTGTCTCCACGTTACGGATATGGTGGAGCCTGTGCCGGGGAGAATATTGGAGAAGGCTATGTGACGCCGGAAAGCTGGTTGGAACCTGGACATTACGAGTTACGAGTGGAGAATCTTGCCTGTGAATTTGAAATCGTGAAGTGAGAGTTTAAGAAAGAGTGAAAGTATGGTACCTGTCAATGTAATTGTGGCGCTTGTCATTGTCGGGCTGTTTTGTATTTTGATGCCGGCAGGGCTTTTAATCTTCTGGCACAAAAAGACGAAAACGCCTGTGGTAAATGCCCTGATTGGATCATGCAGGAATCGATACCGGAACCGTGCTTCTTGCAAGGGCGTTGCCGGAAGGAACTCGTTACATGTTTTCAAAAGTCTATAAACCCTAATCTATCAAAGCTTTTGACGATGTTCTTATTATTTTGACGATTGATAGAATCGATAAAATCGCCTTCAAATAACCAGCCTTTTTGCGGATAGATTGAGCGGTTATCCGGAACCTGTGTCTTCCTGCATCATTGACATGTGATGAAAAATGATAAAGCAATTCTCTGAATCATAGAGAAGGAATCTATGATTCATTATAATGATTCTGCAAAAGGAAGAAATCATGGATCTCAGAGTACTTGAATATTTTCTGGCAGTCGCTGATGAGGAAAATATCTCCCATGCGGCGGAATTGCTGCATGTGTCTCAGCCGACAATCTCCCGGCAGTTAATGAATCTGGAGGAAGAACTCGGCAGGAAGCTTTTTGTGCGCACAAATAAATTTGATAACTTAAATCAAGCCCTTTTTCGGAGTTTTCTTCGATAAATTCATAAGCTTCAGAATTTTTCTGATCAGCCACCACGAAAAGAGGAGACAGGCTCCCCGGTTTTGAAAATTCGTTCTATAATCTGCTTAGGAACGGAAAGTTGAGCCGTTCTTCATAAGCGAATAAATTACTACCAATAGTTTATCCGCCGCAGCGATATTGGCAGCTTTGGGCTTCAATGGTGAGACAGCCTGCTGCCTTTTCTTTTGGTTGAACTGATAGATAGAATCTCCCTTTTTCAGCCTGTAGTTGCACGTGACTGCCAGATAAACAGTAAGCGCTCGATAATCCGTACCTGTTAAAAAGAGAGACACTCTGGCAAGATGAGTCCGTAAAGTCCAGGGATTTTCGGGACTTGACAAAGGAGAGTGATGTCTTTATGGAGCGGGTTACCCATGCTATGCGGGCACAGTATTGGGCTGGCGTTATCAAGGAATGCAACGAAAGCGGAATGAAGAAGAAGGTGTGGCTTGCCCAGCACAATATCAGTGAAAAAGCTTTCTACCGATGGCAGCAGAAGCTCAGAATGCAGGTAGGTGAATACACCGATATGGCGAAGCCGGGTTTCCGGTGAAACCAAGGCCAGTTTTCTGGAGTCAGATTCGGAGTGATTCCGGACCTCCAAGGCCACCTGAAATTGACGAATAACCTTCTTTCTATAATGGCAATGAGGCTGGTTGCCTCACTTGTGCGAAAGGAGGTTATTTTCATGTCAAAGTACAAGGATATCCTGCGGCTTCTATCAACCACAGGACTCTCGGGAAGACAGATTTCCGCCCAGCTACATGTTGGCAGGGAGTCTGTAACTGCTGCCCGAGAAGCCGCGTCATCACTAAATCTGAAGTGGGAGGAGGTGAAGGAAAAAAGTGAAGACGAAATTCGCAGAATGCTTTTCCCAAAGGCAAAAATTGAATCTATTCAGGTAAAGCCGGATTTCAAGGAAATGCTCAAAGACTATGATCG
>NZ_JALBUR010000035.1:0-18430 GCF_033971865.1 Grylomicrobium aquisgranense
AGAGATGACAAAGCTGCCTCTGGATCACTATATATTGAACTCCAGAAAAATAGAAAAAGTGCTGAACTTCCGATTCTGATATCGGAGGTTTAGCACCATTTTTTAACGTTAACTTCTAAAGTCAGGTAGTATATCATGTTTGGAATTCGTGAAAAACAGAAAAGCCTTCCCACAGCCACGCCCGACCAACTTTCACATTTTTTCTAAAAGAAAAAGCGGCACCAGCCTCTCTTCTCAGAAAGACGGATGCTGCAGAAATGGCTTAAACACGGGATTTTTCGGCCCTCTTTCAATTTGTTCTTGTTAGCAGAGCCACGGTCTCCACGTGCGCCGAGACAGTGGAAAACATAATCACGCTGACCGACTGTTTGTGGAAACATATCGAAAATTTGCCACTGTTTGCGGAAATATATCTAAAACTCAGGCATCAAATGAGGAAACATATCTAAAGGAATCAAGGCAACAAACTGGGAGTTAACGATTGTACTTCGTCCCGGCAGTAATCAACATGGCCAAACCCGCCACATAACAAGCAGCGAAGAAAAGAAAACTGTATGCAGAGTCTGTGATGCCAAGTATCACAGCGGTTATCAATAAACCAACGCCTATCACGATAAGACCAATTCCGGACAGTTTACAAAAAGCCGGCCTGTTTTCTGCGGAAACTTTATCAACATGGTAATTATGCATTAAGGAGAGCTTTTCTTTTTTCCAGAGCAACCAGCCCATAACAGCAAAAATGACTCCCACGCCTCCAGTCATTATGACTCCAATTATTTTGTCTATCATATCGATTGTCTCCTAGTATAAACTGGGATCTACGGAATATATCTCGTAAGTATTCCTGCTAAAATACAAATTATTCCGGCAATCCTTGAACCCAATTTTGCTCTTTTTTCATCATTACTGTATTTTTCAGGGTAAACAGGGTTCAGTATGAGAATGAGTCCGTATAAAATCCATGCGATATTTGCAAACAAGCCTTTGTGTAAAATTAAAGCAAGCACATTCCCAGCAATTATAAGAATAATTCCAATGAAAACTTGTTGTTTAAATGTAATCTTGGTAATCTTGTTCATATGCATCAACCGCCTTTCAAATTCTGATTTTCACTACCGTCCCACCTCTTTGTGTGGAAGTTTATCAAATATAACCTTCTGATATTTTCTATAGGCTCATTTAGACCCAATGTTAGTTTAATATGGTAGCATTATCTTGCCAACAGAAAATCCGCCCCGGAATCCCGAGACGGCATGAAATATTTTCATCCTTAAATTATGATGTCCTCCTTTGCTCCGCCCTTCACCGTGATGGTGAGCTTGTCTGGAAAGACTCTGATCTCCTCGATAAAGTTCCTTACCAGCTGCTCATCATAGGTGAGCACTTTATCTTTTGCCTTTTCGACGGATTCTCGCAAAGCAGCAACCCGATCTTCGTCACGCTTCCGTTCCGACTTTTCGGTCTCAATCTTATTTTTTCTGTCTCTGAGCTGCTGGATCTCCTCAGCAAGCTCGGATGTATCTTTTCCAGTCTTGACCCAAGAAAGGACCTGCTGCTGAAGCTCGGCCAATTTTGTATTGATATCGTCAAGTTCTATCTCCGAAACTCCAGTGGTCAGCTCCTGCACATCCGAGCATATGTCGTTGTATATTCTGTCCTCATCAAGGATCAGATCCTGTACCGCTTTGACGACAGCTTTCTGAAGATCGGCTTCTCTTATCGTTCTGGAATGACAGCCGCTTTTTTTTCCCTTCTGCAGGCGTGATCTGCATCTCCAAACAATCACTTTCTCCCCTTTCAGGATCCAGTGCGTTCGCTGAAATGGCGCACCACATTCGCCGCAGATCACCTTGCCGCTCATGGCGATATGGCTGCAATATTTCTGATTGAGTCTTCCCTCTCGTCGAAGTTCAGCACGCCGTGTCATTTCCGCCTGAACCTCATAGAACAGCTCTCTCGGTATTATTGCAGGATGGTCGTCTCGCACATAGTACTGTGGCATATGGTCAACGTTCTTTACTCTTTTCTTTTGGAGCGTATCAATTGTGACGGTTTTCTGGAGAAGCGCATCACCTATATACTTTTCATTTGAGAGGATCTGTTGGATATTCGTCCCTGCCATTTTGTATTTCCTGCACCATTCCTGATACCATCCCGGCCAAGGCCCTTTGCAATGCCGATCGTGCTTCCTCCTTCAAGATACTCCCGATAGATGCGTTTTACGATCTCTGCCTCTTCTGGTACAATTTCCAGCTTTCCATCCTCTCCCTTGGTGTATCCAAGGAAGCGATTGTAGTTTACATTTACTTTTCCCTTTTGGAATCTGTACTGATAGCCCAGTTTAACATTCTGTGATAAGGATTCACTTTCCTGCTGTGCCAGCGATGAAAGGATGGTCAAAAGAACCTCACCATTCGCATCGAGCGTGTTGATGCCTTCCTGCTCAAATAACCTTTCCACAGTCACAACCCCCGATAATAGCAAAGCTACAGTCTCGCCTGACAAAAATTCATCCAAATAGCCCTCCCACAGCCACGCCCGACCAACTTTTACATTTTTTCTATAAGAAAACGCGGCACCCGCCTCTCTTCTCAGAAAGACGGATGCCGCAGAAATGGCTTAAGCACGGGCTTTTTCAGCCCTCTTTTAATTTGTTCTTGTTAGCAGAGCCACTGTCTCAACATGCCCCGAGATAGTGAGGAACATAATCACGTCGGTTCTTGCTGTCTGGAAATTGGTCAAAGCGGGGGCATGCGGTTCGGGAATTTGTCAGAAATATGATGCTCCATTACCTTCAATGATATCAGCGACATTGCAAAACACATTGAACTGGAATTTGACTTTCCTATTTTCTTAAAATCTCATGTGGAGCTTCTATTTCATTTGCCAAGGTATGCTCTGTTAATTCTGACATCAATTTCAATTTTTTATTAATCAATGGTCGCATACAATTAGGAACATGTTCCTGATGCGCTCTGTGGATTGCTACACATTCCTTACAGTTTCCGTGATAACGACAGGCTTTCAGGCAAGGACAGTGATCTTTGTCTTTATACTCCTTACGAAATTCCGCTGCAAATTCTTCTTGCAGTCTCAGTCCCTCGGCACGGTTTCCCTTATGAAATTCTACCATTGCATCCAGTTCTTTCTGGTTCCCTTCAATCTTCATGTTATTATAGCGCCTCCATTTCAACTATTCCTCATTTTCTGATAAATCCCGATTTTGCGTCATCCCGACAAACGGGAATTTGTTTGCACAATGTTCAAGATATAACTGTTATTATGTCTTGATTAGAGTACAAACTCATATAAGAGGAACTTCCTCGGTACTCCAATATCAACATATGTGATTTCAACCTTATCCACATACTTAAATCCAAACGACATATACATTTTCTGTGGAATATCATTTCCCTCTATGCAATCAAGACGAATTGATTTAAGGTTTCTTTCCCTTGCTGTGTCAATTGCGTGTTGAACTAACTGCTTCGAGTATCCATGACCTCCATATTCCGGAAGGACACGCAAGGCATGAAGAACTACTGTCTCGTTATCATTTGCATCAATAAGCCATTTAACTGCGTGATACGCCTCATCACGATCATGATTCATAATATACGCTGCAACAATTCGACCATCTTCAATACCGATAAACTGATTTCTCTCTTTGATTGCATCTTTGATCATTTCATCTGGAGGGAAACCACCTTTATCTCCCTCCGGCAGAAAATCTTTTCCGCTCAAAACTTTACACATACCGTCATAAAACTGTCGCAATTCTATAAAATTTTTCTCTTCTGCATATCTGATAATCATAGAAATCTATCCCTCCAACTTCTGATTTATATCTTGGTATACGTATCTTGTCTTCTTCCAAGTGGCTTTGAAATCAGTAGCAATTATATTCATTTCTCATTAGCACAATTTCGTTACTTAGTATATCATGCTTGGAATTCGTGAAAAACAAAAAGCCGTCCCGATAGTCCGAGACGGCAAAATACTGACAATATTAAATTGTGATGTCTTCATGTGCACCACTTATC
The DNA here is from genome assembly GCF_033971865.1 of Grylomicrobium aquisgranense. NCBI lineage: Bacteria > Bacillati > Bacillota > Erysipelotrichia > Erysipelotrichales > Erysipelotrichaceae > Grylomicrobium > Grylomicrobium aquisgranense. Next base: position 4,044 of record NZ_JALBUR010000035.1, read on the forward strand.
ACCGTGATGGTAAGCTTATCGGGAAAGATCTTGATCTCCTTGATAAAGTTTCGTACCAGTTTTTTATCATAAGCTAGCACCTTATCCTTGGACTTCTCGATGGATTCGCGGAGAGCCTTGATGCGTTCCTTATCCCGCTCTTCCACTGCCTGCCCAGCTTCAATCTCTGTCTTTCTGCTTCTTAACTGCTGCACTCTTTCAGCAAGCTCTGTGACATCCCAATGAGCTTTCACTCCGGCAAGAATATCCTTCTGCAGGTCAGCGATCTCTTGGTTGATATCCTCTAATTCAGTAGCCGGATTTTCTCCGAGCAGATTCATCACTTCATTGCTGATAGCCTCGTACTTCAAAGAGGATTAACACGATGGGAGGCGATGCAGAATCATCATCTGCATCGCCTTTTTTCTATTTTCCTGGTCAAATAGCCTTTCCACAGTCACAACCCCTGAAAATAGCAAAGCTACAGTCTCGCCTGACAAAAATTCATCCAAATAGCCCTCCCACAGCCACGCCCGACCAACTTTTACATTTTTTCTAAAAGAAAACGCGGCACCCGCCTCTCTTCTCAGAAAGACGGATGCCGCAGAAACGGCTTAAACACGGGCTTTTTCGGCCCTCTTTCAATTTGTTCTTGTTAGCAGAGCCACGGTCTCCACATGAAGTGTATTGGGGAACATATCGGCGGGCTGAATCTTCTGTGCCACATAGCCGCACTTGGTCAGATACGCCACATCCCTTGCCAGTGTTGCCGGATCGCAGGATACATAGACCAGCTTCTTTGGAGCGATCTTCACCATGGCATCCAATGTATCCTTTGCGCATCCCTTACGGGGCGGGTCCACAATCATGGCATCCACTTTCAGTTTAGAGCGGATAATCCGCTGGGCACCCTGACCGGCATCGGCGTTGAGAAACTCAATGTTCTCCACGTGGTTGATCTCAGCATTCTTTCTGGCATCTTTCACGGCATCCGGGACAATCTCAATGCCGAATACCTTTTTGCAGTATTTTGAAGCAATGATGCCCATCGTACCTGTACCGCAGTACATATCGACCAGCACATCGTTCTTTGTCAAACCGGCAAAGTCGATGGCAGTCTGGTACAGAAGCGGTGTTGTGTAGGGGTTGATCTGATAAAAGGAACGGGCTGAGATCCGGAACTTGCTGCCAAGCAGCTCTTCTTCAATCCACGGTCTGCCTGCGATCAGGATTTCCTTTCCATCCAGAATGACATTATCAGTGCGCTTGTTTACGATGACAGACAAGCTCTTGATCTGCGGATACTGCTGCAGAAGATACTGACATAATTGATCTTTGCCATCAAAGGGATATTCTCTGACAATGAATACCACCATGACTTCTCCCGTCACATGGGCATGCTTGATCAGTACATGCCGCATGGCACTGGCACAGTGATACTTTGCAAACAGTGTTTGCAGGGTATTGACGATCTGGTTAGACAGTTTGCTTTCAGCGTAACATGTTGTAAACGGAATGATTTTGTTGGTATGAGACTGATAAAAGCCCATCTCGATCTTGCCCTGATTCACCTGCACCGGGATCTGTACTTTGTTGCGGTAATTGAAGTAAGGCTCAGCTGTCATGATAGGACTTGGTTCAATCTCCATATCCGCGTTCTGCCGGAAGCACATCTTCAGTTTTTCTTCCTTGAAACGGCACTGTTCTTCATGATCCATGTGCATCAGCTGACAGCCGCCGCAAAGGCGGTACACATCACAGATGGGGGTTACCCGGTGAATGGATGGCTTGATCAGTCTGACAATGCGGCCAAAACCATAGTTCTTCTTCAGTGCGGTGATGCCGATTTCAGCTTCCTCGTTTTCCAGTAAACCAGGCACAAAGAAGACAAAGCCGTCATTGCGCACAACCCCTGCGCCGTCACCGTTATAGCCGCTGCACGCTGCAGTAAAAGTATCATTCTTTTTCATATGTTATGAAGAAAAAAGAGGCTGTGCCTCTTTCTTACTGTCCCTCCGTACTGTCCGTTGTACCGGCATCTGCAGAAGCAGCTGCCGTAGGCTGCGGTGAAGCAGAAGCCGCTGCCGCTGCTGCCTTTCTGTTTTCAACATCCTGTCTTAACTGTTCAGCCAGTTCAGGATATCTTGCCTCAGAAACCGTCTGGCATTCCGGAGCGGTCATGGAAGATGTCTTGGTATCAATGACGTAGACAAAGGCATCAGATGTGCGGTCCTGACTGGAATCCATGTTATAGACATGAATTTCAAGATCATACATCTTCTTGCCATCTGCCTGGGTAAAGTAGACGGACGGATCCAGCACTTCACTGATCGTGGAATAGATTTCCTGGGCTTTTGCAGTAGCGTCATCTGCCGTCGCATCCTGTGAGATCTGGGCATAGACACGCAGTGTTGCCGAAGCCAGATTGCTGAACTCAGCCTGTACGCCATCCAATCCCGCTACCTTTTCATCTACTGTCTTGAGATCACTCTTGGTAATCGAAGGATCCAGATCCCCTTCATACCGATTGCCAAAGACTGGTGAACCTGTATCCATAGCAGATGAGAACAGGACCCAGCCCAGCACCACAATTGGTGCCAGCACCAGGATCAGACAGATCCAGAAGACAGCGACGGTACGTCTGCTTCTGTGGCTTTTCTTGATATTACGATTTGCTTTGTTGTTCGTTTGCTTCATATTCCTTCTCGTTGTGAATTGCTGTATCTGTTTTTACAACCAGTATCTTATCAGATTCGGCTCTTCAGTGCATCCCTGACCATCTTGTTTACCATGCCAGGGTTTGCCTGACCGCGTGATTTTTTCATCACCTGGCCGACCAGGAAGCCAACAGCACGATCCTTGCCGTTCTTGAAATCCTCAATGGCCTGCGGATTGGCATCCAGCACTTCTGTAACCATCTTCTCAATGGCACCGGTATCAGATACCTGACGAAGGCCCTTCTCCTCAGCACTCTTCTGAGGATCCTTGCCTGCCATCAGATCATCGACAAGCTTCTTTGCCTGGGCATTGGAAACCTCCCCTGCATCTATTAAGGATACCAGCTTTGCAAGATTCTGCGGCTTAAGATCACAGTTGTCAATGGTCTTTTCATGCTTGTTCAGCCATGCACTGATATCAGACAGTAGCCAGTTGCACACCGCCTTGGCGTTCCTGGCATACTTCATTGTCTCTTCAAAGAACTCAGACATTTCCTTGTTGGCAATGAGAATATCAATATCATGGTCGCTCAGACCATACTCTTTCTGATATCTGGCACGTCTGGCCTCCGGCAGTTCCGGCATATGGGCCTGAATATCCGCAATCCACTTTGGATCCAGACGGATCGGGAAAATGTTCGGTTCCGGGAAGAACTTGTAGTCCACATTGCCTTCCTTGCGGCGCATCAGAATCGTTGTGCCGGTCTTGTCATCAAAACGTCTTGTTTCCTGATGCACAACATCACCAGCTTCCAGCAGCTTCTTCTGGCGTTCTACTTCATAATCCACTGCCTTGCCGATATTGGAAATCGAGTTAATGTTCTTGATTTCATTCTTGGTTCCCAGATGGTCAGCACCTTTTGGCGCAATGGAGACGTTGACATCGCAGCGCATGGAGCCTTCCTCCATCTTGCAGTCAGAAACACCAATGTAATACAGTGTCTGCCGCAATGCTTCCACGTATGCCTCTGCCTCCTGGCCATTGGTCATATCCGGCTTGGAAACAATCTCAATCAATGGTGTATCTGCACGGTTGAAGTCGAGCAGTGAGACCTTGGACAGATGATACTGCTTGGCAGTATCCTCCTCCATGTGAATCCTCTCAATCCGGATCTTCTTCTCACCCTGCGGTGTATTGATCACAACATAGCCGTTTCTGCCGATCGGGTGAAACTGCTGGGTAATCTGGAAACCCTTGGCCAGATCACTGTAGTAATAGTTCTTACGGTCGAATTTAACGAGTGGATCAATGGTCATATGGAAGGCTGTGCAGGCCATGATTGCCTTCTTCACAGCTTCCTTGTTTACTTCCGGCAGCGTACCCGGCATACCCAGATCAATTTCATTGACGCAGGTATTCGCCTTACGGCCAAAAGATGTCGGTGCACCGGAGAACATCTTGGTATCTGTCTTGAGCTGGCAGTGGATCTCAATGCCTATGGTTACGTTGTACTCCATCATTTCACCTCCGCATGCAGATCATAATAGCCTGTAATCTCTTCGATTGCCTTGCCAAGATCAAACATCGTCTCTTCATCCCATGCCCGGCATGTCAGGTTGACACCCAGCGGGCAGCCATCCTCAAAGCCCATCGGCACAGTCATGCTCGGATAGCCGGAAAAATTGGCAATGGCCATATAGTTCTCGGCCACCATATATGTATCTGACAGCTGATCCTGATCCTTGCTTTCATCAATCAGCGGCGCAATATCACCGCTTGCCGGCGCAATCACACAGTCATATTCCTTCAGACAGTCATGCAGCGCATTGACAATCAGTCTTCTGACCTTCTGTGCCTTGCGGAACAATCGTTCCTGATTTTCTTCAAACAGACCATAGGAACCAATGACAAACCGTCTGCGGATCAGCGGTCCGAATCCCTTCGTTCTGGAATTCGTCATGATCTCCTTCATATCCGCACCATCTTCACGCACGCCGAAACGGATGCCGTCAAGATTGGAGTGGTTGGAAGTTGCCTCACAGTTGGCAATGATGAAGTAGGTTGGCAGAATTGCCTTCATCAGGGCATCATCAAAGTGGTATACATCCACCTGGGCTCCCTTTGCCTTCATCTTGTCCATCAGGTCATTGAAAACCCCGACGGTATGCTTGTTGGCAATGCTTTCTACCACATTTCCCATAATGGCAATTTTGCGGCCATGCAGGTCACTGTTCAGCAGCTTGCTGTAATCCGGTACCGGACGGTCAGAACTTGTCATATCACGCTCATCCCTGCCTGCCAGAACCTGCAGAGAAATGCAGGCATCCTCGATGGATCTTGTAAAGTAGCCGACATGATCAAGAGAGCTTGCATACGGAATGATACCATAGCGGCTGATGCGGCCATAGGTAGGCTTGACACCCACGATGCCATTGTAGGCAGCTGGTTTGCGGATAGAGTCGCCAGTATCTGAACCAATTGCCATCGGCACAACATTGCTTGCCACAAGGGCAGCTGAGCCGCCGGAAGATCCACCCGTCATTCTTCTGGGATCCCATGGATTGTGGGCAGGACCGGTAAAGCATGTCAGGTTTGTACCGCCCATTGCCAGCTCATCCATGCTTGCCTTGGCGATGGTCACTGCACCTGCCGCATTGAGCTTATCTACGATCGTGGCATTGTAGATCGGGACATAATTGCTCAGAATCCGGGATCCTGCAGTTGTACGGATTCCCTTTGTATTCACATTATCCTTCAGGGCAATCGGCACACCGCGCATCAGGCCATCTTCAGGCAGATGGGCAAGCTGATCAGCAGGATCCACAAATGTAATCACATCATTCAGTACCGGCTGCAGTTTCTGCGCCTTCTCATAGGCTTCGTTGCAGCGCTTTTCTGCCCCGGCTTTATCCTTTGCCATTTCACGGATCATTATTTCACCACCTTCGGCAGGACAAAATGTCCTTCCAGCTTCTTGTCCACATTTGCCATCGCATCATCCTGACTGATGACATTGGATACAACATCATCACGCAGAAAATGCGTATCATCCTCAAACGGATAGATCATTTCCTCTACCCCATCCGTATTTACTGCATCCAGCAGCTTCATCTGCTTCTCCAATGTTGAAAACTCCTGCACGATGGCATCGGCTTCCTCATCGGACAGATCAAACATCAGCTGGTTTGCCAGTTTCTTGAAATATGTTCTGTCTTTTTTCTCTTCCATTGTTAAATCCTCTGTAATACGCGTCCAATTTTAGCCTTATTTCCGCATCAAATCAATTTATCCAGATATTCCAGGTGTTCCAAAGCGGGCAATAAAGTCGTCTTCTGAAAGAATCGGAATTCCCAGCTGCTTTGCCTTCTGATTTTTACTTGACGTACTGTTGACATCATTGTTGATCAGATAGCTTGTCGATTTGGAAACGGATCCTGTCACTTTGCCGCCCTGTGAGGCAATATAAGCCTTGAGCTCATTGCGGTTTTTATAGTGATGCACATCACCAGTTACCACAAATGTCAGGCCCTGGCAAAGTGACCCGCTGGCTGTATGAGATGTATCTTCCACGGTAACCATGGATAACAGATCCTGCAGATCCTGCACATTTCTTTCCTGATGGAACCAGTTGACAAAGGCTGCGGATTTCTCCGGCCCGATGCCATCCACCTGTGAAAACACAGCCGGATCATTGCTTGTTTCAGCCGTCTTGATCAATTGCTGGAAAGGCTGATACTGCAGCAGGCGGTTGGCAACATCCGGTCCGGTCAGCGGAATGCTCAAGGCATAAATCAGCCGGCTGTCTGTCACCGTCTTTGCCTTTTCGATCGCAGCACGGATATTGTCCGCACTCTTTTCGCCGAAACCATCCAGCTGGGCAATCTCATCATGATGTACGCCAAGACGGTAAATATCACCATTGCAGTGAATCCAGCCCTCATTGATGAAGCGGTTCAGTGTCGCCTCAGAGATGCCATCGATATCCATGCCGGCTTTGGACACAAAGCGGGCATACTTGCGCAGCTTCTTGGCATCGCAGTCCGGATTGGTGCAGCGCAGCGTCTTGGTGCCGCTGATCTCAGACACATGGATTTCCGTCGGTGCACCGCAGACCGGGCACACCTGCGGCAGATCCAGCTTTCCTTCAATCTTACGGACATGAATGACTTTTGGAATGATCTTGTTGGCTTTGATCACTTCCAGCACGGTGCCTTTACTGCCGATGCCAAGCCGCTCACATTCGGAAATATTGCATAACGATGCCCGGCGCACAACGGTACCTTCCAGGTCTACAGGCTCAAATACTGCCACAGGTGTAATCGTACTGGCAGCACAGGACCACTCTACATGATCCAGCTTTGTTTCTGCAGATTCATCTGCCCATTTGAACGCGTAGCCTGCCCTGGTCGCATGATGTCCTGTCACAGAACCGGTTGCGGCATAAGCCGTATCATCATAGCCGATCACAAGGCCATCCACCGGATATGGATTTTCCTGATCCGTGACCTTCTTTGTCCAGCGGCCGATGACAGCCTGCATCGCAGCCAGATCCGGATGTTCAATATATTCGTGATCAACACACACGAATCCGTTTTCTTTCAGGAAATCCATCCTGTCTCCCCAGGAGACAATCTCATGTTCTGTATAAACAAGTGTAAAGGGAATCCAGTGCAGATGGCGCCGGCGCACTTCATCCACATCCTTCAGTGTCAATGAGCCGGATGCCAGGTTGCGGGGATTGGCATAATCTTCACCGGACTCCATGATGAACTGATTGAAGTCGGCATAGGAGATCACACACTCACCGCGGATCACCAGGTGCCCCTTCTCTTTGATGCGCAGGGCAATACCCTGAATGGCACCGGCAAGATGCGTGATGTTGGTGCCGATGTGGCCATCACCGCGGGTAACCACCTTTGTCAGTCTGCCATTGTCATACGTCACCACCAATGTCAGACCATCAAGTTTCCATGACAGCCAGATCGGTCTGCCATCGGCCCATTTCACCAGATCTTCAATCTTTTTGGTCTTGGCAAGAGACAAAGCCGGGAATTCATGTGCTTCCTTTTCACCAGGGGTGCTGTCAGCAGATACTCTGTGGGTTGGCGAATCCGGCAGCACAGTGCCTGTTTCATTCTCCAAAGCACGCAGTTTATCAAACAGAGCGTCCCATTCATAGTCGCTCATCACCTCGCCCTGGCCGTTGTAATACGCATTGGCCGCATCATTCAGGCGGGTGATCATTTCCTGCATCTGTGCAATTTTATTCTCTTCCATGATATTAGCTCTTCAGACTGCTCACTTTCTTCAATCCCGGGAAACCAGCCGCAATTTTTTTAACACCCCAGGGATACGCAAAGGCAACCTGCACAAGACCGCCTTCTGTTTTCACGACAAAGCCCTCACCAAACTTAGGATGCAGAACGCGCTCTCCCTTTTTCCAGTGCGGAACATTTGCCCGCTGCATCTGTTCTTCAAATGTCTCATCATGATCGCTTTCCTGCATCTGCAGATGTCTGCGGTCATTGGAAAGCACCGTATGGGCATGTGAGGCACCAAGATGCTCAATCCATTGCGAATCAATCTCACGAATAAAGCGGGATGGTGTCCGCACCATCTGCAGCATAAACGAGAAACCGCCGGCATCGGTGAGATACAGCTTGTTTTTTGCTCTGGTAAAGGCAACATAGGCAAGCCGGCGTTCTTCTTCAATACCGCGCACACTGTCTGTCATGGCTCTTTCATTAGGGAAAATGCCTTCGTTAAGATCACTGACAAACACCGTGTCAAACTCCAGTCCCTTTGCCGCATGGACTGTCATCAGCTGCACAAAGTCAGACTGGTTTGTCTGCTCATGATCACCATACAGCGATACCATCTGCAGATATTCATCCAGCGAGCTCTCCGGATAGTTCACCGTAAACTCACGGGCATCATCAATCAGTTCCTTGAGGTTCTCCAGACGGTCAGTTTCCTTGCTTTCCTCTAAAGCTGTCCGATAGCCGGACTGATCCAGAATCCGTTCCAGCAGCTTGGTCAGCTGATACTCCGGACTGACAGCCCACTTTTTCCAGCTTTCCACCATTGCCACAAACGAATCAATCGCATTCTTTGTCCTGCCCTTGAACAGATCCGGATGGTTTCTGACAGCTTCATACATTGATGTGCCATCTTGTTCAGCCCGTGCCCGGATGGTATCCAGTGTCTTATTGCCAATGCCTCTTTTCGGCTTATTGATCACACGCGTAAAAGCAAGATCATCCGCACCGGCACAAAGACGCAGATAACTCAGTGCATCCTTGACTTCCTGGCGGTCATAAAATCGGATGCCGCCATAGATGATGTACGGAATCCGCTCATCCAGAAAGCCTTTTTCCAATGAGCGGGACAGATAGTTGGAACGGTACAGCACTGCCATATCATGGTATGGTTTTCCTTTGTCATGCAGTTCCTTGACCTTTGATGCAATCCACATGGCCTGGTATTCATCGCTGGGCGCACTGTAATGGGTGATCTTCTGATCGCTGTGATGCTGGGTAAACAATTGTTTCTCAACCCGGTGGCGGTTGTGCCGGATGACATCATTGGCACCATTCAGAATCATATCTGTAGAACGGTAGTTCTCATTGAGAATGATCGTTTCCGCATCAGGAAAATCCTTTTCAAAATTCATGATGATATTCACATCTGCTCCACGCCACGTATAGATAGTCTGGTCTGGATCGCCAACGACAAGCAGACTGTTGTCATCCCCGGCCAGCTGACGGATCAGCGTGTACTGCATGCGGTCAATGTCCTGAAACTCATCGACCAGGATATAGCGGAAACGACGCTGCCACTTGGCCGCAACATCCGGATAGCGCCGGAACAGCCGGACCGTTTCGACAATCAGATCATCAAAGTCCAGGGCATACATCTTTTTCTGTTCTTCCACATAGTACTCATACACAAGTGCCTTGTTCTTCTCATCCGGATCGCTGCCAGCCATCTCCTTTGCCCTGTCCACAGAAATTTCTTCGGTCTTATTGGCAGAAATATAGGCAAGCATGGCACCGGTGGCATACTTTGTGCCATCCAGTCCATATTTTTTGTAAGCATCCTTGACGATGGACTTCTGGTCTTCCGCATCGACAATCGTGAAATTGCGCGGCCAGCCGATGACAGCAATATCCTCACGCAGGATCCGCACACAGAGGGCATGGATGGTAGAAATAAAAGGATTGGCATGTCCTTCGCCAAGCATCTTTGCGACTCTGTCTTTCATCTCATTGGCCGCCTTGTTGGTAAAGGTAATGGCCAGAATATGCTGGGGAAATACGTCCTCATCCTCAATCAGATGGACAATATGCATGGTCAGCACCCGGGTCTTGCCAGACCCTGCCCCGGCGATAATCCGCAGATGTTTCGCATTGGAAAGCACTGCCTTTTTCTGGTTTTCATTCAGACTCTCTGTATTCATTGATCAATAGCTCCCGTGATTGTTGCTGGTCAATTATACCATTGGCAGACCGCAATCACACAAGCATGCCTGGCTCATGCTATAATTCACGCAAAAGGAAGAGGATAACATGCTGTATTTAGCGGATCAATGGAAAGATTTTCAGTGCCTGGATGCCGGGGACGGGGAAAAATTAGAGACATGGAAAGGCATCACGTTACGCCGGCCTGATCCCCAGGCCATCTGGCCAAAGGATGCCCAGGATCCTTCCTGGAATCAGGCAGATGCCATCTATCACCGTTCCCAAAGAGGCGGCGGAAACTGGGAATACCGGAAACACCTTCCCCAGGAATGGACGATCGGCTATCATGGCCTGACCTTCAAAGTCTCACCAACTGGCTTCAAGCACACCGGCATCTTTCCGGAACAGGCTGTCAACTGGGACTGGATGAGCTCTCTCATTCAGGCTCACAAAGAAGAAAATATCCGGGTATTGAACCTGTTTGCTTATACAGGCTGTGCCACCATGGCCTGTGCCAAAGCAGGTGCTGATGAGGTTGTACATGTGGACGCAGCGAAAGGCATGGTGCAGTGGGCAATGGAAAACCGTGATCTCTGCCGCCTGCAGGATCATAAGATCCGTTTCATCGTCGATGACTGCCTGAAGTTTGTCGAACGGGAAAAAAGACGAGGCAGAACATACCATGGCATTCTGATGGATCCGCCCAGCTATGGCCGCGGTCCCAATGGTGAAATGTGGAAGTTTGACAAGGAAGTCACTGCTTTGCTCAAAGCATGCCTGGACATTCTGGATGACCATGCTCTGTTCTTCCTGATCAATTCCTATACAACCGGTTTTTCCTCTCTGGTGCTGAAAGACATGTTTCAGACCATGGTGCTGCCAAAGCATCCTGATGGCACCATTGATACCGGTGAGATCGGCATTCCCCTGCAGCATAGGCCGGATCTTGTACTGCCCTGCGGTATCTATGCCAGATGGGAGAGAAAATGAAAGTCCTGTACGAAGACAATCATGTCCTGTGCGTAGAAAAGCCTGTCAATGTACCTGTCAATGCGGATGAAAGCAAAGACATGGATATGGTGTCTCTGTGCAAAGCATATATCAAAGAGAAGTATCATAAACCGGGCAATGTATGGCTTGGTTTGGTTCACAGACTGGACCGGCCGGTGGGCGGCTGTATGGTTTTTGCGAAAACTTCCAAAGCAGCTTCCAGATTGTCAGAAGCCGTACGGACCCATCAGCTGGACAAACAGTATCTGGCTGTTCTGGATGGCACCCCAAAGCAGGACGGTGGAAAGCTGGAAGATTATCTGCAGAAAAACAGCCGTACAAACATGGTTTCTGTGACTGACAAGGCACATGGCAGATACTGTGCTCTGGAATATGAGGTCCTGCAGAAGAAAAATGGCAGGACACTTGTATTGATTCATCTTTTAACCGGACGGCCGCATCAGATCAGGGTGCAGTTTGCAAGCAGAGGCATGCCTCTGCTGTATGATCAGCGCTACAATCCGCATCCTGGCCGCGGTCAGATTGCCCTGTGGGCCGTGCAGCTTTCTTTCCCTCATCCCGTTACAAAAGAGAGTATCACCGTCAGGGATGTGCCCGGAAATGGAAACTGGCACGGATTTGACATTGCATGATGAAAAAGAAAAGAAGAAGATACCGGATCAACTGGGATGCGTTAAAACCAGATCCCAGACCAAAAAAGAAAAAAAGAAGACATATCCGCAAATCGGTGCTGATTGGCTGTCTTGCCATTGTCATTGGTATTTCGGCCATTGTGTTTATGCCGAATTATCTGCAGGAAAAAAGGCTGAAAGAACTTGGCTACAACCAGACAGAAATTTCCCACATCCGCTCTTCGGGTCTGACCAGCTATATCCTGCAGAACAAGTATTATTCTCCATGCCTGGCAAAGGCGATCCTGAATAACAGCTTCAACCAGAAATATGTGGCTTTGTACCTGGTGATGTCTGAGGATAATATGCCCGATGAGGAAGATTTCCTTCTGTACAGCAGATTGGAAGACAAGGGTTATGAAACCGATCAGCTGCAGAATCTGTTCCAGAACCTTTCTGCCTGGGAGATCACACCGCTTCTTGTATTTGATTACCAGTACAATGAGCAGCCCTATATTGATGACTGTGCCGCAAACCGTGATCAAAACAGCACATCCAGTTTCACGCTGAGCAATTCCTATGTCGCCAACTATGCCAAGACCGCCGAAATTGCCAGTCCGGATGAGATTACGGTCCTTGTCAACAAGAAGAATCTGCTTGCGGCGGACTATGTGCCTTCTGATCTTGTCACTGTGGATGAAAGCTATGCTATAGCGGATGTACAGATGCGTTCTGAAGCAGCCAGTGCCTTTCAGGAAATGTGTGCGGCTGCGGCCAGTGATGGTGCCTACTTCTATGGTGTACTGGGCTATCGGTCCTATGAGGATCAGAAGAGTGCCTGGGAGACCATCGCTTTATACAATGGGGAAAGCTATGCCGAAGCCAATGCGGCAAAGGAAGGTGCTTCCGAACATCAAAGCGGTCTTGCCGTCAATATTGCCTCTACCTATGAAAGCGACGAGGAATTCACGGATACCGAAGCTTACCAATGGTGCAAAGAGAATGCGGCATCCTATGGCTTTATTGAGCGCTACCCTTCCGGCAAAGAAAGCATCACCGGTTTTGCCGCAGAACCGGATCATTACCGTTATGTTGGCAAAGACATCGCCCAGGCAGTTGCGGCATCTGGCTTAACCTATGATGAATACTATGCCCTGTATCTGGCCCCATGGAATGATGAAACACTGAAACCAGACGGCCTCGCTTCAAATCATGCATCAGCCAGTGCCAGCCCCGTCAGTACTGCTCAGGCTGCTGCTGCAGCCGCGCCAAGTGCATCTTCCGGATCTCCGCAATAGGAGATCTTTTTTATTGACAGGAATATTTCATGATGATATCTTTTTGATATCAAAAGGAGAAATCTTATGGAAGAGAAGATTTACACGACAAGAAAGAACGGCATGCCTGTTATGCTTGCGATGATTGCCGGCCTGACTCTGTTTACCATCCTGTTTGTACTTGGCATCCAGCAGAACAACATTGTGTTTGGCATCATTGCTGTGATCGGCTGGGTCCTCTGTTTGATCCTGATTCCAGGACTGTGTGTACTCAAGCCGCAGGAAGCACTTGTGCTTACCCTGTTCGGTGACTACATCGGCACGATCCGGGAGCCAGGCTTCTATTTTGTCAATCCATTCTGCCAGTCTGTCAATCCGGCTGCCCGCACCCATCTTGCCCAGAGCGGTGATGTCAGTGAAAAAGCAGCAACCGCACAGGGAAAGGCAGAAGCGGGAAGCAGCCGCAAGATTTCTTTGAAACGGATGACGCTGAGCAATGGCCGGCAGAAAATCAATGACTGTCTTGGCACGCCGGTGGAAATTTCCATTGCCGTGATCTGGCAGGTAAAAGATACAGCCAAGGCTGTCTTCAATGTCGATAACTACAAGGAATATCTTTCTCTGCAGTGTGATGCAGCGCTGCGTGATATTGTGCGTATTTATCCGTATGATGTTGCCGAGAACGTGGATACTACCGGAGATGGTATTCCGGATGAAGGAAGCCTTCGAGGTTCTGCTGAAGTTGTGGCAGAGCGTATCCGCAATGAAATTCAGAAGAAAGTCAATACTGCCGGCCTGGAAGTGCTGGAAGCACGTATTACGTATCTTGCCTATGCGCCGGAGATTGCCTCAGTGATGCTGCAGAGACAGCAGGCTTCTGCCATTATTGATGCCCGCAAGATGATTGTGGATGGTGCTGTTGGCATGGTGGAGCTGGCCCTGCAGAAACTGAATGACAACAAGCTCGTTGAACTGGATGATGAACGGAAAGCCGCCATGGTTTCCAACCTGCTCGTTGTACTCTGCGGCAATCATGATGCCCAGCCGATTGTGAATACAGGCAGTCTGTATTGATGCAGAAGAAGCAGATACCGCTGCGGCTTTCCGAGCAGCTGTATGATGCCATTGCCGCATGGGCAGAAGATGACTTCCGTTCTGTAAATGGTCAGATCGAATACCTGCTTACAGAATGTGTGCGCCAGCGCCGCAAGAACGGGAAATATGTCAGTGAGCACCTTGATGAACCATTAGATATCCAGATTCCAGAAAAGAGTAGGCGACAGAGTTAACTTCTGCCGCCCCTCATCAAACCGTACGTGCGCTTCTAACGCATACGGCTTTCCTTTCCGGTTTCATTGTTACAGTAAGATGGTAAAAAGACAATTAAAGTT
>NZ_JALBUR010000036.1:0-17620 GCF_033971865.1 Grylomicrobium aquisgranense
GTAACTTTAATTGTCTTTTTACCATCTTACTGTAACAATGAAACCGGAAAGGAAAGCCGTATGCGTTAGAAGCGCACGTACGGTTTGATGAGGGGCGGCAGAAGTTAACTCTGTCGCCTACTCTTTTTGCATGAAAAAAAGAATGGATTTCTCCATTCTCTTTGGATTAGTGAATCAGATGTACGGTATTGAAGACGACGGCGAGTGTGTTTGCCACGGTGGACATCATCTTGATGAAGATATCCAGGGCAACACCGACGACGTCTTTTCTTGTATCACCAACAGTATCACCGGTGACGGCTGCCTTGTGGGCAGGGGAGCCTTTGCCGCATCCTTTGATGCCGCCGGCTTCAATGAACTTTTTCGCATTGTCGAAGGCACCGCCGGAGTTGCCCATGAACAGGGCTTTTGGAATGGCAGTGATCGTGGCACCGATCAGCAGGCCGCCGACAAATTCAGCACCGGCAAGGAAGCCGCCGATGATCGGGATGATGATGGCGAGAATAGCCGGCATCATCATTTTCTTTAATGCCTGGTTGGCAGCCATCTCAATCATCTTGTTGTATTCCGGTCTTACCGTGCCTTCCAGCACACCTTTGACAGAGAGCTGGCGGTCTCCTTCATCGGCCATCAGGCGGGCAGATTCAATCGTATTGTCGGTCAGGATGGCAGAGAAGTATTCGATCAGGGCACCGCCGATGATACCGCCGGAGATGACGATATAGCTGGCAATGTTGAGGACCGGTACCTGATCGGCTGCGGTGTAGTTGGCAACGTATGCAACGATCAATGATACAGCCGCAAAGGCAGCAGAGCCAATGGCGAAGCCTTTGCCAATGGCAGCGGTGGTATTGCCAACGGCATCCAGCTTATCCGTGATGGCACGTACTTCCGGATCCAGGTGGCAGCTTTCTGCAAAGCCGCCGGCATTGTCGGCGATCGGGCCAAAGGCATCGATGGAGACGGTTGCGCCTACGAATGACAGCATGCCCAATGCGGAAATGGCAATGCCGTATGTACCGCAAAGTACGCCGGATAAGAACAGAGAGATACCGATGATCAGAATCGGCAGCAGGCAGCTTCTTGAGCCAAGGGCATCACCCTTGGTGATGACGAAGGCTTCTCCTTCAGTGGCAATTTCAGCCAGCTGTCTTGCCGGCTTGTAATCTGTGCTTGTGTAATATTCCGTGATGGAACCGATGGCAACACCGGACGCAATGCCAAGCAGGGCAGAGATCCATGGTGAGATCCAGCCAAGACGGAATTCATCATAGAGCGGGACATCCTTGAACAGGAACATGCAGGTGCAGAATGACAGGGCGACGGTCAGACCGGCGGCGATCCAGTTAGACAGGTCCAGTTCGTGTTCGGGATCATCCTTCATATTGCGAAGTGATGTAAACATGATGGAGAGCAGGCAGGAGAACAGTCCCACACCTGCCAGTGTCACGGGAAACAGGGTCGTGGCATTGAAAGTTGCCTCGGTGATGTTTGTCTCTTTGAGAATGACGGCTGTTTCATAGCTGGTGACTGAGATCATCAGTCCGGCTGCGATGGAGGCAACATACGATTCCAACAGATCCGAGCAGTTGCCGGCAATATCATTGACATTGTCACCGATGAAATCGGCGATGGTGTTTGGCACGCGGGCATCATCCTCAGGCAGATCGTGGCGGATCTTGCCGAGAATGTCACTGGAGATATCTGCAGCTTTGGTATAGTTGCCGCCGGCGACACGGTTGAACATCGCTACCAGCGAGCAGCCAAGGGAATAGGTCGTGATGCGCATGACACTGGCATTGCACGGTACTGACAGCAATAGGCCCTGGCCAACGGATGTATGGCTGACACCGTTGAAGATCATCAGTACCAGTAATAGTCCCATCGTACCAAAGGCCTGTACGGAAAGGCCGGAGATGGAGCCGCCCATCAGGGCAACTTTGACCGTGGCACCGATTGACAGGGTCTCTTTTGCTTTGTTGGCAGTGCGCACATTGGCGTAGGTTGCCGACTTCATGCCGATGATACATACTGCTGAGCTCATCAGGGCACCAAGCAGGAAGGTCAGACCGGATGTCTTTTCAATGAACAGTGTGAAGACAACGGCCATAATCAGTGTGACAATGCCGATGGAGCGGAACTCGGTGCGAATGAATGTGTTGGCACCGGATCGAATGATCGCAGCCATGTCGGCCATGTCCTTTGTGCCTTCCGGGAGTTTCCGGATGTTGTTGTAATTGTAGAATATGTAGCAAAGTGTCAGAATTGCCACAAGCAGAAAAATAAGCCACCAAACCATAATGTTTTTCCCCTTTCTTTGGCTGCTGCTATTGTCAACAGGCGAATGATCTGCCTGATTGTGCCTTTTTCAGACTTTCTCTGTTTTTGAATCCTTTGGCTTCATTATGAGACTTTGCGAATCTATTTACAAGTGATAGCGCTTACAATTTTTGACTTGCCTGCGCTGTTTTTGCTTTGATTTTCTGAAAACACTGCCAGAAGCGCTGCGCATTCTGATCCAGCCTGCCTTTGCGGTGGACAAGCCGCAGGCTGCTGGTCAGCCTGAGATCCGGTATGTGATTGCTGCCAAGTTCAGGATAGGGAATCGGCAAGGTATCCGGCACCAGGGCAATGGCATCCATGTGCCTGGCAAACTGCAGGCATGTTCTTGCATCATCGCATACCATGATGGGATGAATGGTGATGAAGGCATTGTTGCAGGCTTCCCGGATCGGGTTCTCCCAGCGCCGGTACAGGATGAGGGGATAGTGAGACAGATCCTGCAGAGTCAGCGATGCCTCGATGTCCATCTTCTTCTGACAGACGGCATGAATGTGGCTGGTGCTGATTTCAATGGCATCCAGGTCCTGATCCGGATAGGGTGTGCGGATCAAGGCCAGGGAGATGGTGCCTTCATGGAGCTGATCAAGCAGATCGTATGTATTGGCTTCATGCAGGATCAATGGAATGTGGGGATACTGCTGGTGAAATTGATCGAGTCCCTTGTAGAAGGAATCACATTCATAGGAAGAGATCACGCCCATGGAGATCGGCTCTGGTGCATGCGAGTGCTGCTTCAGGCGCTGATGGATATCACTGTCCATCGCCAGCATCTTCTTTGCATGCTGGTACAGTATCTCGCCATCTTTGGTGAGACGTATACCCCGTCCCTGACGGATCAATAATGTGGTGTGCAGCTCTTCTTCCAGATTTTTGATCTGTGTGCTCAAAGGTGGCTGTGACATGTGGATCTTTCTGGCCGCCCCGGATACAGATCCTTCTTCGGCAATGGTCACAAAGTAATACAGTTGTTTCAGTTCCATGGAGCCTCCTATATAAAAATAATATAGCTTTGAATGATAATAATATCTTTGCTATAAGAGATCAATGGTACCATGGCACAGAAGAAGAGGGGAATACGATGGTTAACTTGAGAAAATATCTGGCCAGGTACCGTACGGCCAGTATCCTGACACCGCTGTTCAAGCTGCTGGAAGCGCTGCTGGATCTGTTTGTGCCGCTGGTTGTGGCAGCGATGATCAACCGCGGCATCGGCACTCATGACGCCAGCTTCCTGATCCGCTGCTTTATTCTTCTGCTGGTGCTGGCAGCGGTTGGACTTGGGTTCAGTATCACAGCCCAGTACTTTGCAGCGAAAGCAAGTGTCGGCTTTGCCACAGATCTGCGCCAGGCACTGTTTGATCATATCGAAACACTGTCTTACAGCGATCTTGACAAACAGGGCAGCGATACGCTGATCACCCGGCTGACCGCGGATATCAACCAGGTGCAGACTGGTTACAATCTTGCCCTGCGGTTATTGCTGCGCAGTCCGTTCATTGTCTTTGGTGCCATGATCATGGCCTTCACGATCAATGTGAAGTGTGCCATCATCTTTGCCGTTGTCATCCCACTGCTGGCCCTGGTTGTCTTTGGCATCATGTATGCGTCCATGCCGCTGTTTGCCAGAGCACAGAAAGCACTGGACAGGGTATTGTCTGTTGTGCGTGAGAATCTGCTGGGTGTGCGTGTCATTCGTGCATTCTGCCGTGAAAAGGAAGAAGTACAGGCATTTGATGCCGCCAATGATCATCTGACCAGGCTGAATGAGAAAGCCGGCAATCTGAGTGCAATGATGAATCCGGCTACCTATATTCTGATCAATCTGGCAACGGTTGTGCTGCTGCAAAGCGGTGCCATTCAGGTAAATCTTGGCTCTCTTGCCCAGGGTGATTTGGTTGCTTTGTATAACTACATGGCCCAGATTGTGGTGGAGCTGATCAAGCTTGCCAATCTGATCATTTCCATCAATAAGGCACTTGCCTGTGCACGCCGCGTCGAAGATGTGCTGGCCATCCAGCCTGGCATGCAGTATCCAGCAGCACCGGTGCAGCCGTCTGATCCGGATACCGTACTTGCCTTTGATCATGTCAGCTTTGTGTATGAAGGCGGCGGGGCAGAGGCACTGCATGATGTGTCATTTACATTGAAGCGGGGCGGTACGCTTGGCGTCATCGGCGGTACTGGTGCCGGCAAGAGTACGCTGGTGAATCTGGCAGCCCGCTTCTATGATGTCAGCGCTGGATCTGTCAAAGTGGAAGGTGAGGATGTGCGCAGCTATCCCCAGGCACAGCTGGAACAGATGATTGGTGTGGTGCCGCAGAAAGCAGAATTGTTTGCCGGTACGATCCGTGACAATCTGAAGCTTGGCAATGAAGGTGCGGATGATGACCTGCTTTGGAACGCACTGGAGAGGGCTCAGGCAAAGGATGTTGTGCAAGGAAAGATTGGTGGGCTTGACAGTATGGTTGAGCAGAATGGCCGCAATCTTTCGGGTGGACAGAAGCAGCGCCTGACCATTGCCAGAGCGCTTGTCAAACAGCCAAAACTGCTGATCCTGGATGATTCTGCCAGCGCTTTGGACTATGCCACGGATGCCCGTCTGCGGCAGGCATTGCGCAGTGTGAAGGCAACGACTCTGATTATTTCGCAGCGCATCAGTGCGGTGCGCCAGGCCGATGCGATTCTTGTATTGGATCAGGGAAAGCCGGTGGGCCTTGGCAGTCACGAACAGTTGATGAAAGACTGTGCGGTATATCAGGAGATTGAAGCATCGCAGAACCGGAAGGAGGCAGCCGCATGAACAGGGATTCTTCAAGGAAAACATTTGCCAAAGTCATGCAGTATATCGGCCGATACCGCTTCCTGCTTTTCGCATCTCTTGTACTGGCAGGATTAAGCGTCATTGGCCAGCTGTATGTGCCGATTCTGTTTGGAAAGGCCATTGATGAGATCGTGGGCAAGGGCAATGTCAATTTTGGCCGTATTGCCATCATGATGAAACAGGCGGTTCTTGTCATTGTGGCAAGTGCTGCTTTGACCGGCATCATGAATATCATCAATAACCGGGTTGTGTATCAGACTGTAAAGGAGATCCGGGCCAGGGCCATGCGGCAGATCCAGAAGCTGCCGTTAAGCGTATTGGACAGCCACAGTTCCGGTGATATTGTGCAGCGGGTGACCGGTGATGCGGATGCCCTTTCTGATGGCCTGCTCAATGGCATGACCCAGTTGTTCTCCGGCATCATTATGATCATTGCCACTCTGTATTTCATGTTTTCCAGGTCCGTTGAGGTCTCTTTGCTGGTAGTGATTCTGACACCGCTGTCATTTCTTGTCGCAAAGTTTATTGCCTCCGGTGCCTATGGCATGTTCCGGAAAGCAAACAAGACCAGAGGGGATCAGACAGCCTATCTGAATGAGATGGTCGGCTCCATGCGGGTGGTGCAGGCCTTTGGCTATCAGGAAAGAGCATCAAAGCGTTTCCGGAAGGTGAATGAAGAGCTGCAGGATTATGCGCAGAAAGCAATCTTCTTCTCCTCATTGACCAATCCGTGCACACGGGCCGTGAATTCCTTGATCTATGCCATTGTGGCACTTGCCGGCAGTTTTCTGATTCTGAAGGGAAGACTGACCGTCGGCGGTCTGAGCGTGCTGCTGGCTTATGCCAATCAGTACATGAAGCCGTTCAATGATATTTCCAGTGTGATTACCGAGATGCAGAATGCCTTGTCATGTGCAGACCGGATCTTTGCTTTGATTGAGACAGAACCGGAACCGGCAGAGAAAGATGCTGTATTATCCGATGTCAAAGGACATGTACAGCTGAATCATGTGTACTTCCAGTATGATCCATCTAAGCCTTTGATTCGTGATTTTACGATGGAAGCAAAGCCGGGCATGCATATTGCGCTGGTTGGGCCGACGGGCTGCGGCAAGACGACGCTGATCAATCTGTTAATGCGCTTCTATGATGTCAACCGTGGCGAGATTCTGGTGGATGGAAAGAATATCCAGAATGTAACAAGGCATTCTCTGCGTCAGCAGTGGGGCATGGTGCTGCAGGATACCTGGCTGAAGAATGGCACAGTGCGGGAGAATCTGGCTCTGGCTGATCCTGATGCCAGTGAAGAGCAGATGATCGCAGCATGCAAAGAGGCCCATTCCTGGGGCTTTATCTCGCAGCTGTCAGCTGGCCTGGATACTCAGATTACCGAAGATACACTATCTGCAGGTCAGAAACAGATGCTGTGCATTACCAGAGTAATGCTGGCCCTGCCGCAGATGCTGATCCTGGATGAGGCAACTTCTTCGATTGATACCCGTACCGAGATCCAGATTCAGGATGCCTTTGACAGGCTGATGGCAGGCCGTACAACCTTTGTGGTTGCCCATCGTCTTTCTACGATCCGCAATGCGGATCTGATTCTGGTAATGAAGGACGGCATGATCATTGAAAGAGGCACGCATGAGCAGCTGCTGGCTGAAAACGGCTTCTACAAACAGCTGTATGAAGCACAGTTTGCCAGTGTGCAGGAGATGGCATGAATACGTTCCCCGGATGGGATCTGCTGGAAGGATGGCAGATCGATCCAACGAAAGCTGTGGCATATGGCTTTGTAAAAAGCGATCAGACCCTTGTGTATGAAAAGGATCTTGGCAGCGGTCTTTTGATCAGGATGAAGGCGGATGGCAGCCAGCTGCGGGCAGACTGCATCGATGCGGAAAGCAAAGAGCGCTTTGTGCCATTGTACGTACCCGGTACAAAGGGCACGTATGTTGATCAGGTACGCAAAGCCTTTCTGTCTGCACTGCTTTTGATCCGCAATGCCTGCTGTATACAGCGCAGCTATCAGCTTGCCCAGACAGGACGCATCATTGCTCTTGTGCAGGATCACCTGAAGATCTCCATTGATCATCTGTTTGCCAAACATCCTTCCATTGGTGTTTTCCATCATGAAGACGGCAGATGGTTTGCGTTTATTTCCCCTGTTATCCGATCCAAAGTGTTTCCCGGCGGCGGTGATACGCAGACTGAGATTCTGGTATTCCGCACGGATGATAAAGAGAATCTGCTGAAAGAGAAGGGGTTTGGCCGGGCGTGGCATATGAACCAGCAGCGCTGGGTATCTCTGGAGCTGAATGATGCGATCAGTGATGCACGCATCCTCTCTTTATTAGAGAACGCAAGTGATCTTTCCGGAGGCCCTGCATGCCATGCATGGCTGCTGCCCGCCAATCCAAAGCAGTATGATGTGATTGGCGCGCTGGAAAACTGTGATGAGATCACCTGGCACAAGGATGGAAATGTGCTTTTGCGTGACCGTGTGTATCTGTACTATGCAAAGCCATATGGCTGTATTCTCTACCAGTTTGATGTGATTGCAGTGGACGTAAAAGAGATGGTGCTTCATGTGGTACAGCGGTATCGGCGCGGCCAGATTGACCTTACCTTTTTGAAGAGTATCGGCCTGCGGGCTCCGCGCAGTCTGCGCCATCTGCCGATGGATCTGGAAAAGCTTGTTCTGGACCACGTGCAGGTTTGTCACAGGTGATGATTTTTGCGGAAAAAACCGGTTTTTCTTCCCATTACTACGGGATTCATGTAAAATAAGCGGGTGGATTCGGGCGGCAGAGCCCGATTAGTTTCGAACTGACAACAGTTCCATATTCGCGAGGGAGGAAAAAGTATGGATTGGAAAACACTGCCTGGTTACGACGAGAAGTATGCCAACATTTCCATTAAGGAGCGCAAGTCATTTGGCGGAAAGGTCATTGACGTGTTGTATGGCGCCAAGGATGAAAACGGAAATGCGGCTGTACCGGTCGCTGGCAAGGATGACGGACACGGAGAGTGGTTCGGTATCGAAAATGAGAAAGGATACGTCATGTTCACTCTGAAGCATCCAGCATCCGAGGGCGGTGAAGTTGAGTATGGCACCAGCCATGGTGATCATGCCCTTGAGGATATGGAAGCGGATCTTGCCAAGAAGCAGGCACTGTGCAAGGAGATCAATGATCTGCAGCCTAGTGAAGAGAATGCAGCCAGGGTGGATGAGCTGAAGCAGGCATATGCTGGTGTTGAGGACTGGGGAACAGCCAAGGATGCCGAGTATAATGAGTGGTTCAACCGCAAGGCTGATGAGTTTGAGAAGAACAAGAATGTGATTGCCGAGAATACCAAGGCAAAGCAGGAGCTCGTTGATGAGGCTGCCAAGCTGGCTGATGCCCAGGAGTGGAAGGCTGGCCAGGCAAAGCTGAGAGAGCTTGAGGATAAGTGGGATGAGCTGGGAAGCGCCGGTGCTGCTGACAGTGCGCTGCATACAGCATTCCGTGATGCCAGAAGAAAGTTCTTCGCTGCCAAGGATGAATACTTTGACAATCTGGATAAGATGCGTGCTGAAAACAAGGCCAAGAAGGAAGAGCTTGTTGCCAAGGCACAGGATGCCGTCAAGGATATCAAGAGCTATAAGGCAACCGGCGATCTGATGAATTCTCTGATGGACAGCTGGAAGGCTGTCAAGAGTGCCGGCCATGAGACAGATGAGGCTCTGTGGAAGGAGTTCTCTGCAGCCCGTCAGGAGTTCTTTACAAAGCGCAGAGCGTTCTATGAGGAGCGTGATGCACAGCGCAAGGAGTCGATTGATGCCAAGCGTGCTCTGATTGAGAAGGCTAAGGAAATTGCGACTAGAAATGATTATAGCCGTGAGACAACAGATGAGATGAAGCAGCTGGATGTTGAGTGGAAGAAGCTTGGCTATTCCGGCAAGGATGAGAATGACCGTCTGTGGGATGAGTTCAAGGCTGCCAAGGATGTGTTCTGGAATGGCAAGCATGATGCGTCTCAGGCCCGCTTCAAGTCTCTGATTGACCGTAAGGATGAGCAGATCCGCAATATGCGTGAGCAGGTGAACCGTCTGGAAGAGAGAGTTTATGAGACGGATGACTTTGAGGAAGAGCAGGATCTCAACCGCAGAGCTGCGCAGAAGAAGAACATCATTGAGAACATGAAGAAGGATATTGAGGATCTCAAGTCCAAGCTTGATGACTGATGACAGTAAGGAAGGTGCAGGCCTTCCTTTTTTGTTTGTCAGAATTGTTGTACAAGCCTATAATGGGCATCGGAAAGAGGGATAGAAGATGGAACTGTTAGTTCATATTACAAATCATGAAGAGACGGTTACACCCATCATGGATAAGATGATGGCTGCCGGTATTCATGGTGCTTCCATTGTTACTTGTGAAGGCATGCTTGCGGCTGTCAATGCGGACAGTGTCAATGCCCCTGCTATTTTTGGCGGTCTGCGCCAGTTTCTGAATCCAGAGCGTCCTCAGAACAAGATGATTCTTGTACTGCTGGAAGATAATCAGGTTCAGCAGGCGATTGATATTGTGCATCAGGTGTCAGGAGATCTCAGGCTGCCGAATACCGGCGTCATGTTCGTGCTGCCTGTGAGCCGCTGTGAAGGGACAGACAGTCACTGAGCATGACGGTCCTGTTATATCTTGGCCTGGCCATGTGTGCCGGCCTGCTGATGACAAGACTGACGCGGCTTGTTCATCTGCCTAATGTCACAGCATACCTGATCGCCGGTGTATTGATCGGCCCGTGTGTCCTGCATTTATTAAGCAAAGACACAGTTTCTTCACTCGGCCTGATTACTTCAGTGGCACTTGGCTTCATTGCCTTCTCCATTGGTGATCAGTTCCGTCTGGAAGATATGAAGAAGCTTGGCGCAACCGTGCTGGTTGTCACGCTGTTTGAGTCAGTCGGCGCTGTTATTCTTGTCGATATTGTTACCCTTGTCTGTGGCTTCCCGCCGGCTGAGTGCCTCGTGCTTGGTGCATTGGCAGGCTCTACTGCACCGGCCGCAACCCTGCTGGTTGTGCGTCAGTACAAAGCATCCGGTCCATTGACAAGTGTCTTACTGCCGGTTGTCGCAGCCGATGATGCGACGGGTCTGATTGCCTACTCCATTTCCATTTCCATTGCCCAGGGCATTGCCAATGGTGAGGCATTCTCCGTTGTCAATACACTTCTGGTACCGCTGCTGGAAATCATTCTGGCTCTGGCCATTGGTGCTGGTCTTGGCTTCCTTGTTGCATTGAGCCACCGCTGGTTCCACTCGCATACCAACCGGATGTCCATCTGCATCGCTGCGGTATTCTGTGCCGTTGCCATTGCCGATCACTTCGGATTGAGCTCACTGTTGATGTGCATGATGCTCGGTGCTGTGTATGTCAACCTGCGCAGTGATGCGGAGCGTATCCTGAATTCTGTGGATGACTGGACATATCCGCTGTTCATGCTGTTCTTCGTTATTTCAGGTGCCCAGCTCGATCTGTTCTCACTGCCAAAGGTTGGCCTGCTTGGCGTGATCTACATCATCACTCGTTTCTCCGGCAAGTGGCTCGGTTCCTGGCTTGGTGCGACTATCCGCAAGTGCCCGAAGGTTGTCAAAGATGGCATTGGCTGGGCTTTGATGCCGCAGGCTGGTGTCGCCATTGGTATGGCAACCCTGGCTGTGACACAGCTGCCGCAGTATGGCTCTCAGATCCTGACTGTCATCCTGTCCGCAACACTTGTCTATGAGATCGTTGGTCCGATCGCAACCAAGACAGCACTGCAGAAGGCAGGAGAAATTCATACAAACTGATATGTCAAAGTAGTGCACATGATTGTGCATTGCTTTTTTTTCGAATGAAATTCCTGCACAGCTGATCGAAATATCATCAGGTTCCGGGATAGAACCTTTTTGATGATGCGCTGTATGCAGACTGCATAGTTCTTCCATACTGCTTTTTGGTGTATGGGTATTATAATAACTGTTATGACAGATAAAGATGTATTGCGCAAGGCAATGGATGCGGATCATCCGCTGCCTCTTGGCGCAAAGATGGAAGTGGTATGGAAACTCTCTCTGCCTGGCATTCTTGCCCAGATTTCAGAGATTGCCATGCAGTATATTGATGCGGCGATGGTAGGCAGTCTTGGTGCTTCTGCCAGTGCTGCCATTGGTCTTGTGGCAAGTTCGACCTGGCTGGTTGGCGGCCTTGTCATGGGAACGGCGGCTGGCTTCTGTGTGCAGATTGCCCATGCGTCTGGTGCAAAGCAGGAGGCAAAAGCACGTGATATCCTGCGCCAGGGCATCGTGGTATCATTGCTGATTTCACTGGTGCTGGCGGGTCTGGGCTCTTTTGTTTCTTTCCATCTGCCTGCCTGGCTTGGCGCAGATACATCTTTGTGGCATGATGCCACGGCATACTTTCTTGTCTTTGCCTTGTTTGTGCCGGTAAGGATGATGTTCTATCTTGGCCAGAGTGCGCTGCAGAGCACCGGCAGTATGAAAATCCCGGGCTTTTTGTCGGCCATCATGTGTGTACTGGATGTATTCTTCAATTACCTGCTGATCTTTCCTGCCCGCCAGATTTCTCTTTTTGGCGCTTCTGTTGTCATGCCTGGTGCGGGCCTTGGCGTGATGGGTGCGGCACTTGGTACGGCCTTCTCGTTTGTGTGTGCGGTGATCGGTGTCTTTATTGCCATCATGCATTCTTCCACTCTGTCCCTTTTGAAAGCAGGCAGCTGGAAGCTGCATCATGATACATTGCATGAGGCGGCGGTAATCGGTGTGCCGATGGCACTGGAGCAGGCAGCGATGACCAGTGCCCAGGTGTTTTCCACTCGGATTGTGGCACCGCTTGGCACCAATGCCATTGCGGCCAATTCCTTTGCGGTGACTGCAGAATCCATCTGCTATATGCCTGGTTATGGCATCCAGAGTGCCGCGACAACGCTGGTTGGTCAGGCTGTTGGTGCCAGAAGAAAAGAGCTTGCCAAAAGCTTTGGCTGGCTGAGTACGCTGATGGCAATGGCAATCATGGCCATGACTGGTTTTGCCATGTATTTCCTCTGCCCATTTGTCTTTGCCTTTCTGACACCAGTGGAAGATGTACGCAGGCTGGGGGCTTCGGTATTGCGGATTGAGCTGCTGGCAGAGCCGTGGTTTGCGGCATCGATTGCCGCTTCGGGTGTGATGCGCGGGGCAGCGGATACACTGGTGCCGGGCATCATGAATCTTGTCAGTATCTGGGGTGTGCGCATTCCGCTGGCCATGGTGCTGTCAAAACAGTACGGCCTGCACGGTGTATGGATCGGGATGGCAGTGGAGCTTACTTTCAGAGGGCTGATCTTTTTGATCCGGCTTGGCAGGGGCAGATGGCTGAACCGTGCTTTTGAGGGATCATCGCATTCAGTGTATAATAGCCGTAAGTGAGGTGATGCGGGATGCTGAAGAAAATGCCGCCGGCACAGAAGGTGTTTGAGGCCTTTACGGCGATTGCGGATGAGCGTGTGACAATGGGGGATCACGAGGCAAAGGTGGATTCCAGTGATGATGCCAGAGAGTATACAGTGCGCTGGCAGGATGAGGCATATGCTTCTTCTGATCCGGCAACCTACTGGCAGGGATATCCTGGCTATCCGGTGATTGCGGTGCTTCTGATGCAGGGGAAGCTGCCGATGGACCGCCGCATCATTTCCTATATGTCGGATATTCCCTGGCATAAGCTGAATGATGCTCACAAGCGGGATTATCAGGCTGCTTTGATGGATGCGCTGTCAGACAATTCCCATGCCGAAGAGATTCTTGCCTATGGGCAGAAAGTGAATGAGGAACTGGCAAAGCTGGATATCACCGTGCACAGGAGTCTGAATACAAAGAGGAAAAAGCATGATTGAAGAACATACAAAAGAACTGGCGGCGTACTGTTTGTCCTGCCCGGTGCCGCGCTGTGAAACAGGATGCCCGGTGCATAATCATATCCGGGACTATATCAAGGCCGTCAAGGAAGATGATATGGCCAGAGCCAGAGAAATCCTGTATGGCGTGAATCCATTTCCGCAGCTGACATGCCGTCTTTGTGATTATGCAAGACAGTGCCAGGGACACTGCGTGCGGGCAATCCGTTCTGTCCCGGTGGAGATTCATGCGCTGGAAATGGCCATCAGTGATTCCGGCTTTGATGAGACAGTCAGCGGCAGTGCCAATTGTCATCGCATTGCGATGATCGGTGCCGGTCCTGCCAATCTTGCGGCCGCAAAGTATCTGGTGCGCAGAGGCTTCCATGTGGAAGTTTATGAAGCGCTGGATGAGATCGGCGGCGCCATTTTCAGCGGGATTCCTTCCTATCGTTTTGACAAGTCGTATCTGCAGGAAATCCACAGTGACCTTGCCAAAGCAGGCGTGAAGTTCCACTTTGGTACGATGGTTGGCAGAGATGTGTCTTTAGAGGAGCTTTTGAAGGAGTATGACCGTATTCTGGCTGGCATTGGTGCCCAGTCGGAGAATACGTATGGCCTGCAGGGTGATGGCTGCAAAGCTGGCCTTTCGCTGCTGTATGATCTGAATGTTCTGCATCTGCAGGAAGAATACCATACGAAGTATCGCCATGCGGTTGTCTGGGGCGGCGGCAATGTGGCAATGGACTGTGCCCGCAGCCTGATCCGGCTGATGGATGATGTGACGGTGATCTACCGCCGCTCTGAGAAGGAGATGCCGGCAAACCATGATGAGATTGAAGATGCGAAAAAGGAAGGCGTGAAGTTTGCTTTCCTGGAGAATATCAAGTCGTTGTCTCTGGATGAGAAGGGCAGAGTGACTGGTGTTCATGCCGTGAAGATGCATCTGGGAGAGCCGGATGACAGCGGCCGGGCAAGACCGATTGAGACCGTTGGCAGTGATTATGAGATTGTATGTGATCTTGTTGTACCTGCGATCGGTCAGAAGGTTGATTTTGCGCCATTGGATGGTCTGCATACGACTGCCAGCCACCTCAGTGATCATGAGCGGGTTTATGTGTGCGGGGATGCCTATCTTGGGCCAAAGACGGTGGCAGCGGCCATTCATGATGGCATCGAAGCAGCCAAGGAGATTGAAGCATCATTCTGACAGGAAGGGGAAACCTTTCCTGTTTTCATAAAGAGGGATAGTACATGACGATACAGCAGATACATTATGCAATCGTGATCTCAGAAACGGGATCTTTGAACAAGGCAGCGGAGCAGCTCTATGTGTCACAGCCTTCTTTGACCAGTGCCCTGCAGGAGCTGGAGAAGTCTTTGCACATTACGATTTTCAACCGTACTGGCAAAGGCGTGACGCTGACCAATGACGGCCGGGAGTTCCTGCAGTATGCCCGCCAGGTCTATCAGCAGTATACAGACCTTCTGGAGCGCTACGAAGATACTTCCAATATCAAAATCAAGTTTTCTGTCTCCACCCAGCATTATTCTTTTGCGGATAAAGCTTTTGTCGAGATGGTGAAGAAGTTTGATCTGTCCAAGTATGAGTTTGCCATCATGGAGACAAAGACCAGGGAAGTGATCTCTGATGTGGCCAGTGTCAAGAGTGAGATCGGCATTCTGTATCTGTCTGATTTCAACCGGCCGGTAATTACCAAATTGCTGCGGACCAACAATCTGGTCTTTCATCATCTGATTGATGCCAGAGCCTATGTGTATATCTGCCGCAATCATCCGCTTGCTAAGCAGAAGTCCATTTCCTTTGAACAGCTGCAGAAATATCCCTGCCTGAGCTTTGACCAGGGCGATAACGTTTCCTTTTATTTCTCGGAAGAGATTCTTTCGACCAATGAATACCCGCGCATCATCCGTACCAATGACCGTGCGACGATGCTGAATCTGATGGTCGGCCTCAATGGCTATACACTGTGCTCGGGCATCATCTGTGAAGAGCTCAATGGTGATGACTATGTGGCAGTTCCCTATGAGGATGCCAACAATCCCAACAGTACGATGGAGATCGGCTATATTACCCGCAAAGACAACACGCTGTCCAAGATGGGAACTTTGTATGTGCAGGAACTGAATGATTATCTGCAGCAGGAATCAAAGAAGATGCAGCAGAGGTGAATATGCAGGACTTTGGCTATTTCTTTCTGGATCAGGAAAAAGATATGATTGTCTCTCTGCAGATGGCAGAGGATGGCAGGCTGTACTATGAGCTTTCTACGCCTAATCATCACACGGGCAATCTGATCAGAAACTTTGCCCATTTGTGCAAGGCGGATCTTTACGAAAACAACATCGGCCTGCAGGTGATGCGCGGGGAAGTGCCATGTTACGTGGATGGCAATAATGAACTTGTCTATGTGCTGCGCCTTGCTGATACCAAGATTGCCAATATCTACCCGGATGGCCGTATTGAATGCAAAGCTGCGGTGCCGGCCATTGCCAAGACACTGATGTCACAGACCAAGCAGTATAAATACGGAGCCTATGAGACGATCTTCAAGACGTATGTATTTGCGGACTGCAAGTTCCACAGTGATCTGCATACGCATATGAATGCCAATCTGAGTCCGGATACCCTGATTGCCCTTGGCATTGCCCATCAGATCCGCTATCCGCTGTATCTGATCCGCAAGCTGAATCTGGAAGTCAATGATGCACAGATGAAGTATCTGCTGGATACCTTTGCCAGAAATAAAGCGGGCAGAACAGCCCGTCAGGCAGAGGATATGACCTATCTGAACTTTGCAGACCTGATCCTGAACAATCTCGATCATGCCGAGGCTAACATTGTCAAAATCCGGATCTCATTGTCTATTCTGAAGGACGGCCAGGCCGTCTTCACCAATCTGGAAAAGGTCTATCAATACCGCTATGTCTTTGCCAAGGGTGTCCCGTGTGAGAAAAAGATTGTTCTGCATGACTGTGAAAAGATTCCGGACAGAGATGTGCGGGACAATGTGCTGCAGATGCGCAAGGATCAGAAAGATCCCCGCTATGCGCATTTCTCCTTGTTTCAAAGCAAATTGTTATGGATTGGCCGCACCTATCAGAAACAGGGTGTGACCTACACCGAAATCAGTGATACAACCCTGGTCAAGAATCCGGGTGCTTTTGACATGCTTAAAGAAGTTCATGAGGCTATGCCTGCGATCATGCAGGAAACCGGCGTAACAATCCGCTTCCTGGCTGCCATGCGCCGGATTCCTCTGCAGGGCATTGAGCAGATGCCAAAGAACTATCTCATCCAGAACCTGTCTGTTCTTTCAGCGGTGGCATCTGATCCCTATGTGGCCGGGTGTGACTTTGTCGGGGAAGAAATCAATGATATCCAGACACTGAAACCGCTGTTCAAGGCTATTGATCAGATTGCTGCAAGGGAAGATGGGTTTGTCATCCGTATTCATGCCGGTGAGAATGATTCTCTGAAGGTGAACATGAGCCATGCGATTGCCTGCGTCAAAGACTGTCTGGCTCCAGGCCAGAAGATGCCTGAGATGCGTCTTGGCCATGGTCTGTATACCGTTGCTTTGAACAGTGAACGGGGAAAGAAGCTGCTGAAAGATCTGGCTGACAATCACATTGTGCTGGAGTTTCAGATCACCAGCAATGTCCGTCTGAACAACCTGACAACCATTTCCCGTCATCCGCTGCGCACCTATCTGGCAAATGGCATTGCCTGCGTACAGGGGACCGATGGTGCCGGCATCTATGGCACCAACAGCATGGATGAACAGCTTGCCTTGGCAAGACTGCTGCATTTGAGTCATGATGAAATGAGACAGATGCGCATGGCAGAAGAGCATGTGATGACAAAGCAGCTTGCCTGCTTTGCAAGAAAGATGGATGTGCAGAAGAAACTGCTGCAGAACATGAGCCTGCAGGAATACTTTATGCAGCGGATGTCACTGCCGGTGGCGGATGTACACCTGATACAGGATGGCCTGCAGGACAGCCGTATGATGTTGAAAGAACAGATTCATGCACTGCCTTTGGACAGAATCCCGGTGATCATTGCCGGAGGCAGCTTTAATACCGAAGAAAGAAAGACCAGAGTGCAGCCGGAAGCCCAGCATCTGTTACAGGATGTATTGAGCCGGCTGGATCCTGCCCGCCATTTTCTGGTGGTCGGCCACACACTGTCTGCCTATGAAAAATACGCTGTTGAACATGCCCATGGCTGTGAGGTATATGCTTTTGTGCCATCACGTCTGAAAGAAGGCCAGATTCATCATCTGCGGGAACATCATGTGAAGATCCGGATCTCACAAGAGACGATCGGAGCAGCCCTGTATAAGAGCTTTAACTATGAGATCTTTGAAAGAAGACCATCGGTTGTGATTGCGTTTGATGGCAATTCAGCGGGCGAGAATCTGATCCAGGAAGCACGCAATGGCAAGGGCAAAGCCAGAATTTATGTGTATGCCGGTGCACGCAGTCTGAAGAAGAAGGCGGAATCGCTGCAGGGGT
>NZ_JALBUR010000037.1:0-15878 GCF_033971865.1 Grylomicrobium aquisgranense
TAACTTTAATTGTCTTTTTACCATCTTACTGTAACAATGAAACCGGAAAGGAAAGCCGTATGCGTTAGAAGCGCACGTACGGTTTGATGAGGGGCGGCAGAAGTTAACTCTGTCGCCTACTCTTTTATGGAGAACGCATGAAGAAGATAAGTTTAAGAATTGATGACAATATAGATGAAATGCTGAGTGATCTGGAGAGGGAAGATGCATTGTCTTCTGCATCAGAAAACAGAGAACCAATGAACAGAACACAGATCATTCGTCAGGCCATCCGGCAGTACTATGCTGCTCATTCCAATGGAAAAGCACAGAATGCATTTCTGGATATGATGCGCATAGAGATGGAGACATTGCTGGATGATTATTTCAAGAAACAGTATGCAGTGATTGCCGGCAGAACGAGTGAAATTGATGAGCATTTGCAGAGATACGCAGTGAAAAATCTGCTGCTTTGGAAAATGTTTTTGGTCGATAACGATTGGAACACAGTGACAGATCCGGAAAGGATCAGACGATATTTGGATGAAGAAACTGTGTTTGAAAAGATTGTGGATGAGAGAGTTCAAGATGAAATGAAAGGAAACAAATAATCATGTATATCAAAAAGATTGATACTAGAATTGCACAGCTTGAAAGAAAGCTGAATGAGAATCAGAAGAAGCTTGATACACTGCAGGAAAG
Organism: Grylomicrobium aquisgranense; assembly: GCF_033971865.1. Taxonomy (NCBI): domain Bacteria; kingdom Bacillati; phylum Bacillota; class Erysipelotrichia; order Erysipelotrichales; family Erysipelotrichaceae; genus Grylomicrobium; species Grylomicrobium aquisgranense. Next base: position 682 of record NZ_JALBUR010000037.1, read on the forward strand.
AAAGATCGCTCTTACAAATCAGATTTCTGACATGAAGAAGCTTAGAAAACGTGAGGAAGAAGTAGAACGAATCTGGGGTGATCTTACCAGTTCAGAAAGGAGTGATGATGAAGAAAAGTGCACAATAGATAACTCCCTGCAACAGTCGGATTCCATCGTGCTGGCAGAAATTCCCAGAATTGCAGTAAAGGATGATCAGCAAGCGCATGGCACATGCTGAGATAATTGTGGACGTTGCATTTCTCCAGTATGGCCAGCATGCGCCATCCAATTCTGGTTTTAAGGGTATTGTAACTACATCATCGTTGTTTGGAGGTTTTGTTAAATATACCGGACGTAAGAATGCAACTAAGGATTCCGTGAATTTTGACGAAAGTATTCCGGGTCAGGAACAGAAGGATCAGAAAAATAATGAGAATAATGGCTCCTTTGTCGGCTACACATCCCGTGGCCATGCAACAGAACACTCGTCTAATCAGGGCAAGTATTTCACGATGACCAATGATGGCAAAATCTATACAGAGGAAGAAAGAAAAGCATGGATTGAACGGTCCATGGCATCATTTTCCAAGCCTGGCGATCTTGCCTGGACAGTTGTAGTTTCATTGGATAACTATGATCTGCTGAAGGACTATGGCCTGAATGATCAGAATGATTTTGCCCGCCTGACGCAGCAGTGCCTGTATAAATCATTCAAAGAGATGCATTTGGATCCGTCCAATATGATTTGGTGGGAAGACTACCATACCAACACAAAACATCCCCACATGCATATTACGTTTCTGGAAAAAGAACATCGGCGTGACAGAGGAAAGTTTACCGGCAAAGAAATTGGTGCACTGAAGCGAGTCTTCATTTCTCAGATATCCGCCAGAAAGAAATACATGGAAATGTATGGAAGAAATGCAGATGATGATCTGCAAAGAATTACACCGCTGAGGCAAGGTGTTGTAAAGAGAGCCGAAACGCTGGATTACAAAACCATTGAAAGTATTGCGAGCCTGTATACGCAGCTACCTGAAAAAGGCCGACTGCAGTACAACTCATCCATGATGATCCCATTTCGAAAGCAACTGGCCAGTATTGTCGATGAGATTCTGAATACAGAGTCTGTCCGTGCTGACTATGAAGAATTTGTATCTAATCTGCAGCGGCTTGATCAAGTGTTGAATGATGCCGGCAATGAAAAGATCTCCCATATGTTTGACGCGGAAGATCATAAGCTTAGAGTGCAGATTGCAAATGATGTACTGCAGGAATATAAAAACTCCAAGGAGATTTTCCAGACTCTGAAGGCTAAGCAAGACGCATGGAAGACAAGCCATGGATCAGATATTGCAGATGTGGTATTGAAAGAAACAGATGAATCTGTATTAACAGCACCACAGAAGGCAGTTGTAGAAGCACTGCAGCATAGTGAGCTGAATCATGCTGAAAAGCTGTCTGATCAGCTTGGAAATACTGGCTTTGATGAATTTCTGAAAGGTGTCTGCTGCTTGATGAGTGAGGACGATTCCATTAGAAATAACGGAGTGCATCATCTTCACAATGCAGAGAAAAAGGGTGTTAAACAGGCAAGGCACATCCGCAATTATCAGCGGATGTCTTTTGGTATTCCAAAGCGTATGTACCATACAATGCAGGTGCGGATCAGTCCCAGTCTGCTTCATAGTGCCCACAGAAGTATTAATGCAGAAACCAGAGATGTCCATGACCAGTTGTCTGCATTTGCACATAATCAAACACGGATTGTCTATTCTGAGCGAAAAGAACAGGGTGCTGAAGAAATAGCTGAGCAGACGGAAAATGTGATTAAAAGAGAAAATGGAAATGGGACTCAGGTATGAGGCCTTAGTAGATGAAAAGAAGGATGGTTGATTGAATGAAGAAGTTTCTGCTGCTGATCGGCAGCATTTTTTATATTGTGATCTGTTATTTCCTGGCAATGCAGTTGGCATACTACTTGTCGTTTAACAAAGATCTGTCAGCAATGCAGGCTGCTAATCGGATCTGCTTTGACTATCGGATCATGTGGTGGCAGGGCAATAATAACTACTTTAAGCTGGCTACAATCGTTATCTTTACCAGCTACATCGTGATGGTGCTGTCTCTTCTGATGCCTTCCAGCAGCAGGAAAAACAGAGCTGCAAAGCGTGCGCTGACAAAAGATGAGAAAGCCCAATACAGCCACCTTGCATCGCACCATGAAGCAAAGAAAGGTCTGCAGCGCTTCCAGTTCAATGCGCATGCAGAAAACGATGATCTGTATAAGTCATACAGCTATCCAATGCATCATATGGAATTCATCATTGGTAATATCCTGGTTATTGTGCAGCTAATGGCTGCTGCTTTGTTGATATTGGATCTGATTGAGCTGCTGATAAGGCTTGCCAAGCCAGAATTTCATATGGCAGTCAATACGATACCGTGGTTTGTTTATGGTGGAATCATTGGCGGCTGTGCAGGAGCATTTGCTCTGTTCTGCAGGTTTCATATCCGAGACTACTGTGACCTTGTTTTTAACCCGTTTAAACATAAGTGGAATCAATGGATCATGATTACCAAGCAGCCTGACAGCAGAAAGTTCAATGAGCTGCATTATCAGAAAATCAATGGTGTTCCAGACTGCAGAAGAGCAGGTCTGCCTATCATCACAAGCAGCAGAAAGATCTGGGTGGAACCAGGAGATAATCATTCTCTGATTGTAGGTACCACAAACTCTGGAAAGACATTCAGTACAATCATGATCTTCATCATGACAGTGCTCATGGCTAATACCTCTGCCTTTATCAATGATATCAAAGGCGAGTTGACTCCTATGTTTGCGCCGATGTTTAAGAAAAAGGGGTACAACGTTATCGTTCTGAACTTTGTTGACTCCAATAAATCAGAATGCTGGAATCCCTTTGGGACAGTGTATCAGGAATACCGGAGGGAACAGGCCAGAACAATTGATAATCCTGATGCTTGGAAAGATAAAGCTCTGATGAAATCATATATCGATGCAAAAAAGGATATGCTGCATCAGCTTGCCAAAACAATTTCAGCATTTGAAGTGATCAAGCAGATGAATCCCAGAGATCCAAGCCGTGCCTTATCTATGGATGAAGCAACAGAAGCGATGAAAAAGAAGATGCAGGTTATCTGGAATATTGAGGACAGAGAAGATTTCCCGCGGCCTGATTTTTCAGATGCACATATCAAGCTTGAAGATATCTGTCGGATGTTATGTGAGGATAAGAATGCCAAAGATGAGCACTGGTGGAAACAGGCACAGTATCTGATGGACGGTCTGATTTCATTTCTGCTTGAATATGAATATCTTGATGAGAAGGACAATCTTTGCCGACTGCCGGAAGATGTCATTTCTTTTCCTAATATCCAGGCACTACGGACAGACGGATTTACACCTGTTGATATCGATGGAACAAACCGCATTTTCCTGATTCAGTGGTGGATCGGCATGACAAAGCGATCAGTTGATCGTTCCGCAGAGAAACTGAATCCAATCTGCTATATGGGAGCAGAGGAACGTGGATCTGTTATGTCAACGTTCGCAGATAAAATGCAGATCGGGATGATCAGCGAACGGGTAAAGCAGATGACTTCCAGAACCACCTTTTCCTTCCATGGTATCTTTGCCAGGAAGACTGCAGTTTTCATGATTGTAAACGACGAGAAGAAGCTGTTCCATCCATTTGTTTCGATCTTTGTCTCTCAGCTCTATCAGGAAATGGTGGATTTTTCCAGAAACTATCCGAAGCAGCGGTTGCCAATCCCTTTTGATATTATCTGGGACGAGTTTGGCATTTCTCCGGCGGTAGGTGATATCAATTCAAAGCTTGCAGCATCAAGATATCGCGGTGTGCGCTGGCACTTTGTTATACAGGAATATTCGCAGTTAGATCAGACGTATGGAAAAGAGGAGTCCAGAACAATCAAAGGCAATATCATGAATACTGTTTATCTGCTTGCGGAGACACCTTCTACACTGAAAGAAATATCTGAAAGAGCAGGGCAGCAGAAGGTATGGAACAAAGAGAAGCAGTGTTTTGATACTATCCCGGTCATTACTCCAGACCGGCTTCAGCATTTATCCATGTCTGAGGCATTGGTGCTGCGTCAGAGAAAGATGCCATATCTGACGAGGTATCTTGCATTTGACAGATATGTCTTTGCAAAAGCATTAAAGAAATCGAATGATTATCCATATTATCAGGCAGACAGACACGGTAGACCAATCTCAAAGTTGCAGAGATATACAGAATTCAGTTTGATGGCTGATTATGAAAGAATGAAGAATCCTCAGCATAGTAGTGAACGGAATTGCGAGGTTGAAATGCACCAATTTGAAGATAGTTCATTGACAGAGAATGCTCCGAAACGTAAGAATGATCAGCAGACAGAATATGATTCTGAAACTGGTGAAGTAATCGAAAACGCAAGCTGTGAGAAAGAAAATGAAATTACTTCTAGAGCAGGTGCTGGTAAGGTTGGTCAAAAGAAATCAAAGAGAAGTTTTAAGGCGAAAGGATCTGAAAGGCATTTACATTCAGGGGATCTTCAAAACGATGAGATTGATATTGATGAAGATATTTGAATTGAGGTGATAAGGAAACGACTGCATGGGAATAGCAGTTTTGACTAGGATGATTAAGCATGTTGATGAATTGGGGATAAATACGTTTTTTCCACAATTAATTGGAACAAACTAGCGACAAACTGGAGACCATTCTCATTTTTTGGCATGATATCCTGATCTCAGGAGGATAATGATATGAAAAATCATATTACTATTGGAGACGCGATCATTGAATCTGTACATATTGCAAAGAAAGGCGCACCGATTATCGAGTCATTTAGAGAGGCTTTTCGAATTCGCAAGCTGGTGAATATGTGGTTTGCTCATGAGATTCCGATTGATAGATTATTGGATATTGTCGACGGTATTTAGACTTTGATATTTAAGCATCCGTTATAGCAGAATATCTTTTAACTCAAATTGTTACGCCTCTCATGAAATGACCATCCGCAGATCAGATTGATTGTCACTGATCTGCTTTTTATAATGTCACCAGTTAGAAAGGAAAAAACCTCAGAGTCTTTTGTTATCTTGCGGATAATACTCTCTGAGGCTGATCACCAAACCGTGATTCGTATAACAGATTACGAGCTTGTTGAAATAAAGAAAATAGTCAAAAAAGATAAGGACGGCAACGAAAAGTCAGAAACTCTTTTTGGTCGAGAGTAATGAAACTGTTCCTTGCCCTGTATTCAGCCATGAACTGGTCTATCTAGATTCAGTAAAGCGTTATGGACGCTATTACACCGATAAAAGAAGCGCCTATCTCATGCGGCGGCTGAAGTGCACAAATCCTTGCTGCCACAGGCTTCACAGAGAGCTGCCAGACTTTCTGGATCCTTAAACGGAGTTATAGCATTTTGCCAAAAAGCCTTTATTTAAACCGTTTTCGGACATTCTGCAAAGCAATCCGCGCAAAGTTACGGAAAAGAGCTGTTTTTTCCTGACACTGTCTCCAGCTTTGTTACTGGCTGATATACATTAAACTTAGGAGAATGAAGAGAATAATTGATGAAAAAGATGAATAAGATGCTATATTAATTGGAGAGATAGCTGAAGTAGAAAAAACCGTCTCGTCTACCACCTGAAAAGGCAGTATGTGGGATGGCCATGCTTAGACATGGATGACGGCCCCACCAGCTATCTTTATTTTGAACAGAATTGTAATGAGGCGTCCAGAGATGGGCGCTTTTCTATTGGTTAGGTGATAGAACGTTCTTAATTATTTGAATCGTAGTGAAAAATTGATATATTAATAACCCAACTTTGACAGTTTGAAGTAATGAAAGTGCTAGAAATTCCGATGAATATTGGATTTTCCAGCACTTTTTGCGTTTTGATTTTTGTAGTATGTAGGGGCCTATCCGGACGTCTTTTTGAATTTTTTTCTGAGGAAACCGGCCTTGTATCTCTTCTTGTCTAATCCTGCATTTGTATAGTTCTCGAGGGCATCCAGTGTTTTACTTCCTTTGTAGGTTGAAAGATAGTACATTCCATCATCTGCGACATTCATATTCTTCAGTGTGGTAATCAGATTTCTGGCCGTGATGTGTGTGCCTCTGTCATCCAGGCTGCAGCTCAGCAGACGATAGACAAGCAGAGCTGTGTAGCACACCAGGAAATGTGCTTTGATTCTTCTCTGTGCACTGTGGTACACAGGCCTTGATCCAAAGTTTGTCTTCATCACTCTGAAACAGTCTTCAATCATGTAGCGCTTGTGCATAATGTTCAGTACATCTTTCACATTGGCATCTGTCAGATTCGCCGCAACGGCATAGTAGCCATCGTACTTCTCTTCTTCATCGATTCTTGCCTGATCCAGATCATAGCTTACTTCTGCTTCCTTTCCGTCCTTGTCCCTGGCGATACGCTTCAGGAAACGCCGGACGTCATTCGGACCTTTCTTGATTTCTTCCGGATCCTTCATCTTGATCATTTGCTTTGCACGCTCAATCTGTCTGTTTCGTACGGTCCGCTGGTACTCCATCATTTTCCTGGAGAAGGTGATGATTACAAACTGCTCCAGAGTTCCCTTGGCTTTGACTTTGCGGGAACTTCCGTTCTGTAACTTCTTGTATTCAAACAGTCCAAGATCAATTGCTTTGTTTGCTGGAATAACTTTGTATGCAGTGTCATTGTACAGAGCCAGATTCTCAGGATTGCGGTGGTTAAACTTTTTCATGAAGCTGATCGTTACAGGTTTGTCATTTGACAGGAGCCTGTAGTTTTTATCGTTGAAGACAACAGCCTTCACTTCTTCAGAAAGCTTCTTTACTGACTGCGTTACAATGAAGGATCTGCCGCCCATCGCATTGAACTGACGGATATTGTAGGAGCCAAGTCCGGCATCTGCACAGTAGATGATGCTGGATTTCTCAAGAGCCGGCAGGATCTTCTTCTCCAATGGTACTGCAGTAACCTGCTCACTGGTGTTGCCGGAATGCAGGCACATCGTGATCGGAATACCGCGCTTGTCCATGAGCAGTCCCATTTCCACAATCGGATTGGGACGGTGCTCTTTACTGACACCATATTTTCGAAGCCCGTAGGACAGCAATTCTCCTGTCACTTCATCGAAGATGTCTTCATCATCCTGCTCGGTCTCACAGTAGAAATTGGTGCAGTCATAGTAGACCACAGAAGAATCACGGGGAATGACCTGGCTGCTGTTATGATACAGCCATTCAAGATAAGCGTCGGTATTGTTCTCCAGAATATCAAGAAAGCGCAGGATCTGATGATACTGGATGTCAGGCTGCTCAAAGAAGGAATCCAGATGATCACACGTGCCATACTTGGAGCAGGGATCCAGAATTCTGCTGTATGTAAGGAACTTATTGATCTGGTTATAGTCGAACGTATCACGCCGATCTGCTGTATGAATGTTGAAAAACTCATTCAGGCGCAGCTGATTGTAAATGTACTGAAGATAAAAGTAGCCAATGTTCTTCAGAGAAGAGCGGGAGGCGTCATCGGAAGTCTGGTCAACTTTTTCGTTGAGATCAACAGAGATCTGAACAGACTCTTTTCCCTGCCTGGAATCTTCATTCATCCTGGCGATCAGCTGCTTGCAGTAAGCAACGGGATCATCAGTAATCTTGAGAAGCTCAGAATGCTTGCCCAGCTTTTTCACATTCTTGGTAGTTGATTTGCCGTCTGTGGTACGGAAACCCATCTGATCATAGTAGGTTGGATCTTTCAAACGCTTATCATAGTAAAGTTTCATGCCTGCATACCTTCTACAGGATATTGCACCATAAAACACATAACATATACAACATAAATACAACATAAAAGCTTCGAGAAATTCTATTCAAAGCAAACTGTCAAAGTCCCAAGCTGTAGTATCATGAAATAGACGCAGGAGAAGGAGATATGAAGATCTGGATTACACGACATGGTCAGACAGACTTTAATAAAAAACATCTGATGCAGGGCAGAACGGATGCGCCGCTGAATGAAAGAGGCATCCAGCAGGCAGAAGAGGCCAGGGCAAAGATTGGCGATATGCATTTTGATGCCGTTTATGCCAGTCCTTTGCAGAGAGCGAAAAAGACGGCCAGTATTATTGGCAATGTCCCGGAGGATGAAATCATTGTGGATGACCGCCTGATTGAGGTGGATTTTGGCAGATATGAACTGCACCGGTATGAGCTGCTTGGGCCAAAGATGACATTCTACTGGCTTCTGCCGGAATTTCTGCCGTCGCCTGCAACCGTAGAGCCGCTTTCCTCTATGATTGCCCGCAGTTCCTCCTTCCTGCAGGATCTTGAACAGAAAGACTATGACAATGTGCTGGTTGTCTGCCATGGCGGCATTATGCGTACATTATGCGGCTATCTCAGGCACAGCCCCAAAGGCATCATGTGGCGGCCTAAACCGCATAATTGCGAAATCCGTGTGTTTGACACCAGGAACAATGATCATCCGATGATCAGGGATATCCGCTGAACCCGATTGTGATGATGGATTTTATGCTGAGGACATGAAAAAGCAGATCAGACAATCTGCCTGATCTGCGGATCGCATGCCTTTACAGATATGGAAGTCGGAAAGTTAAGAATAATAAGACGCAGCCAGCAGGATCAAAAGGATCATACTGCAGGAATATGCAATCTGTATGATGCGCTGTGCCTTCTTCTCGTCCAGCGTGCTTTCTTTGTCAATGCGTACATACCACAGCATGAGAATGATGGAAGCCGGGCCAAGCGTATAGACCAGAATATCCCTGAATGTCTCATTGACGGCATGCATATTGATGGTCAGAGCCAGTGTAAACAAGATGATCAGAATGATTACCCAGAACAGCTTCTTCTTTTTCATAAGGTTTTAAGCATAAGCCATGCAGTTTTGACCGGCATAATCAGGCCTGACAGAATGGAAGTAACTGTTTCCTGCTCCGACGTATCCGGTGTAGTTATTATATTGGTAGAAACGCACATAATCTTTGAAATACGTTGTGCAATCTGACTTATAATACCGGTCATAATCAGTATACAGTGTTACTGTCATCTTTTGACCAACATAAGAGAATACTCCTAAAATATTGAATATTGCTCCAAATAAACTATTACTGCATAACCAGGATATAGTTCCTCCAATAGTTGCGATTTCCGATATTGCTTGCAAGAGTAATGTATTTGTTCCCTTAATATGTTGTGCCATTAAAATCCACGATCCGGATGAAGCTACAATTGCTTCTGATTTATTAAGGCTTTCTGTTGAAGGAATATCAGGCGTATATTCCATAACCTTTAGCGATTCGCCATATTGAGAGATACAATATATATCATTTTCATCCGCAATAATTGTATATTTATTTCCTTCAACGATCATTGTCATTTGAGAATCATCTATGATATCTGCATAAATCAGTAAATCATTATTGGTATCATGGATGATTGCCTCCCCAGTATTACGATTTTCTGCAATTAGTTCAGCAGAAGGTTTTGTAACTATGGAATTAAATACAGAAAAATCGGAACTATACAGTTTACTTTCCCCAATATTATTGGAAAAGAGTGGTGCTTTTGCAAACCGACTTGCGAGAATTTGATAGTATTTATCTTCTAAGGAAAGATCGCCTGACTCAGAAGATGCATTAACAGAGACTGGTTTCATAACCATGGTTAAGCCAATAATAGTTGCCAGAATGATATTCGCAATTTTTTTCATGTCATTCTCCTTTCATAGCATGGTAAAAAAATCATCGCGTTTTAGAAAAGCTAACTTTATGAAATTCTTAGTCTCCATTTTTGTACCTGGCAGGATAATACTGAAGCATATTGGATCCTCCTTTTGATATTATGTCTATTAACAATATAGCGTGAATTCTATCAAAAAAAAGCATATTAATAAATTTGCGCACATAGTATAATTAATAATACGCCTCTTGCACCAATGTCAGTAAGCTAACGGATAACGTTGGCTTTTGGTCTAAAAACACTCGTTTTAAAATATGGTGAGCTTTTTTGCTTTGCAATAGCTTAATTTACCCAAAATGAGTGTCTGTACAAGACCATGTACACTCACTCCAGTCGTGCTGACTGTCATTCTTTGTGTAAAAGGATGGTAATTAAGATGAGACAGAGTGAAGTATTAAAAGAATTTCGCGGTTTTAAAGAAAAGTAGCAGAAGGCAAACTGTCAAAGTCCTGAGCCCATGAAATAGGGTTGAATGAATGATTTGACTAATAAGGACTCCTAAAGATTCATGGTGCTATGCTCTAAAGACGGGTTTCGCCCGCAATGCCATCAGACGAGCCATTTCAGTATGCTTGCAGACAGACCTCCACTTACCTGCTGCCAGAAAAGAGTCAGCTGTATCCGGCTATGTTCCTTCAAGCCTGCAGCTTTGGCTGTGGGTAGTTGGCATAGTTGCAATCACTTAATATATATGATATTTTATTAATGAAGAAACAGAGATCAATGAAATAATTTACTGGGGGACTGGTCGCATGGGGAATTACGGTAGGTATAAAAACGGTGATAATAAATAATTCCTTTGGGATAATTTTCTGTATTCACTCTGCAACGATTTTCATTATGGAAGAATAGAAAAGAGGAAATATGAAGAATATTAACAAAAAAATATTTGTTGTCGCAGTCGCATTGTTTGCGTGCTTTTCATTGTATTTAACTCCTATATTTTCCAGCTCTGTTACAATCAATCAAACTGTTCCTACGGCAAAAGGATGGCAGGATATAAGCGCTGGAAGCATCACAGGTAATTCTGCTGGATATGGCTCAGTAAAACTGACATTAAAAACGCCTGAAGCGGTTGTGTTCGAAGTAAAAGCCAAAAAAGCTGATGGAAGCTGGGGACCTTATACAGGCTCTAAAGTCGTATGGAATGTTAATCAGTGGTATAGCAACAGCTACGAATATAACCTTGGCAAAGGTACCTCTGTTCAGGCAAGATATCAGAATTTTAACTGGAGTTTAAATTCAAATCAAATCGAGGGCACCTATAATTATCACTGATAATTAGTAAGTAATAATGCCGCCTTTATTCATAATGAAGGCAGCATTTTTGAAAGGATAAGGTGTATTTTTGGCTGGGACTATATACTTCAGCCTTTATACATAAAAAACGAAAGAGAATATGAGAGAATTCAGGTTCTGCATAAAGTATATTTTTAATCGTTATGAATTTTATGTAGCTTTATTTGTATCTCTTTTTATTGGCGGCTTTCATGCGGTATATACTGTTCAGGCAAACCAGGTTCTGCCTGACGCTGGCTTCAGTGGCGATTATCTGTTTATTTTGTTTAATATTTTTCAGAATGTTTATAGTTTTCTGATTCTGATTCTACCCATCGCTCTGGGCTTAATTCTTTCAGACAGTAACTGGCAGGAAAAATACAGAGGCACGGAAACGATGCTGGCGGTGCGGCTGAATCGCAAAAAACTTATCATAAGCAGATTTATTATGTCTATTATAATGTCGTTTGTAGTTGCCATATCTGGTCTTTTGCTTAACTATCTGATTCTCAGAGGTTGTTATGGTGGTGGGTATCGTATGACCTATAATCAGGAAATGCCATTTGCCATAAGGGGAGTAAGCAGATTATATTTGAATAAGTTGATGATAACGGAACCGGCAAAGGCTGTACTGTCTGCTTCCCTGATGTTCAGTCTGGAGATGGGTATGCTTAGCGGTTTTTCCTATGCGGCTTCTTTCTATATTTCCAGACGGTTTCGGCTTGCAATTTATCTGATGCCGCTGATTTTGCTGATTTTTTCAGAATTGCTGGCTAACCTGTTTCATGCACAGAGCTGGTCACTGATTCAGCTTTTGCAGGTGTTCAGTGTGTATTTTCGCCCTGACAGTTATACGGTGCTGATGCTTTTCCTGTTTTGTTTGAGTGTTCTGTTACTTGTGCGGCCATTACAGAAAAGAGACATATGATCAGATATCGCCTTCGGCAGGAATATATATGGATTTTCTGCATATGCTGTTTGTTTATGGGATGGCTGATTGGACGGGATATTGGCAGTTCATTTTATAATGAATACCTTGGAAAGCTGTGTGTTCCAACGGTCCGATATTTGCTGTTGGTTCTCTTTATGATCGCTGATTATCAGTTCAGTCTCAGAGCATATTCCTATGGTTATATTTTGCGGATGAGAAATATTTATTTGTGTGAAAAGCACATTTTTATGCGTGAGCTGCTGTTGATGCTGGCACTGGCGGTATGTCTGCATATTCCTGTTGTACTTCTGCATTTTCCACAAGATGGGAGTACATGGGTATTAATGATCGAAATCATTGTTAACATGGTTGTCCTGATGATGTTATTTAATGGCGTGAGCAGACTTGCCGAAGCATATTTTCATCAAAGACTTGCGTCTCGTGTTGGTGTGCTGCTGGGCTATGTCGGGCTCAGTGTATGCACAGATCTTGCTTTGAATAGTTCTGGCAGGACAGAAGCACTGTTTGATATGCATTCATTGTTTATTCTTCCGGCTTTGGTTCCTATGTATGCATGTGTGGCTGTCATTATGCTGCTCGCAGTTGTGCTGCTGTATTTATGGGCATTGAAAGTAAAGGCTGCTTATGGTTATTGCATGGAAAACACAGATTCGAAGGATTAATGCTTTGACATTGATCCGTCTGATATCAGAAGTGATTGCTGTTTGTTTATTAAAAAGTGTATATGTTCCGTCTCTGGCACAGACAGATGGAGAAAAATATATGCACGACATATTGGCGGCGGATGGGCTGCGGCCTGCTGCTTTGATTATCTGGGCATTGCCATTTGTTATCAGTGCGGCGGAATTTGGAAATCTTTTGTTTCACAGGTTAACGAATTTTGATATGCGCTACGGCAACCGTCGTGTATATCTGCGACAAGTAATGTACAGATGGCTGATGTCCGTGATAATCTACCATTTGCTTACAGGATGGGTACAGATACAATTGCTGTATCGTGGGGGATTAGTTCCGGTTGCGGGGAAAATGGTTATCCTGGCTGGATATGCTGTAGAATTATCACTTTTTGATCTGGCAACGGTTGGAGCAGCCATATATGCCGGGAAATACATTTATGCTTTAATGTTTTGGATTGCTATTTTAATGCTCTTAAATTTTATCCCTCATTTTGCCTGGATGCCTTTTATCGGTTATTTTGAAAGCATTACAGTAAATCTGTTTTCTGTTTTTCTGTCCATTCTTCTTATATGCTGGATCTGCATGCTGTATCTTCGTTTTGATTTAATAGGAGAGAATAAATGAAACTGGATGTCCGGAATTATACAAAAGTATTAAATGGTAGAAATGTACTGAACCATATCAATCTCTCACTGGAAAGTGGAAAAGTATATGGTTTGTATGGAAGAAATGGGTCTGGAAAGACAATGCTGTTTCGTGCTATGACGACATTGATTTTTCCTACGGAAGGCGATGTGCTGATTGACTCTGTTTCCATATTGAAGGAAAACTATGACCTCCGTCAGATTGGCCTGCTGCTGGAAGAACCCGGTTTCTATCCGAATCTGTCTGGGCTTGAAAATCTTTCTATGCTGTATGAGATCAATCATCCGAAAGATCGTGCTCATATGGAAGATGTGATGAAAGAAATGGGACTGACAGACGTAATGAACAGAAAGTACAGAGAGTATTCTCTGGGAATGAAGCAGCGGCTGCGCATTGCTCAGGCATATATGGAAGATCAGAAGCTGATTCTTCTGGATGAACCTACAAATGGGTTAGATGAAGATGGTGTTGTTATCTTCAGGAATCTGATCAGACGGTTGAAGAAGCAAGGAAAACTGATTTTGCTTGCATCCCACAGTAAAGAGGATCTTGGTCTGCTTTGCGATGTTGTGTATCACATTGAGGCAGGTGCAATTACGGGAGAAATATCACTATGAAAGAGTCGGAATACAAGCGTTCTTTCCCGATAAAAGAAATATTGATTATCGCTGATTGTGCTGTAGTTCTATTGAGTATGTGCGGTGCTGCAGTACTACGCCATTCTGCAGTGATTAATACTGAGAGCTGGTTCAATAAGCGTCAGTATGCGTTTGGATTACTTCCGATGCGTGAGATGCTGTCTTCTTATGAAGCAGAAGATATCCTTACGTCAGATGTAAATGAAAGCATATCTGACCTGGAAGCTGAGAGTGACTATATCGCCATGGTAATGGCAGACGGTGATTTTTATGTTTATGGTCAGGGGGTAGTGAATAGCTGTACCATACAAAAAGTGTTCAAGGGAGCTGATCTGAGCGATGATGACAGGATTGAGGTATATAATCTGGCGCTATGGCAGAATGGATATGTGAGCCTGCTGGATGGACAGACTGTCATGGAAAAGGGTGAAGAATATCTATTATTTCTGAATAAAGCACCGTTTACTGAGATTGATCATGCGTATTATCCTGTCAGTACATATTTTGGAAAATATCATCTGCCTGGGAATACGTTTACGCCGTCTTATTTGCAGATGGATGAGAATAATGCTCCTCCTATGCTAGATGAAGCTGACCGGTATGATCATATCTTTGACTATGATGATACTCCAGAAATGGTGGATACATACCGTAAGACATCTGAATTGATTCTGCAGAAGTATCATGCATCCTGATGCAGGCCTTGCCCAGGATCTTGCAAGTAATATAACGATATCATGACAGGATATGAATATTTGATGACAGGTGTCAGCAAGGCTGAAATAAGACTGCGTGTGCCGGCAACCTGCATGTAACTGGACGCTTTCTGAAAGATGAACTGTTGTTTAACGGTGAGGTTTAATTAGTAACAACTGAAATTTATTCAATCTTATGTTTCTCCTAAACAGTTAATAAACTGGCAGGCAATATCAATAACCTGCAATATATGCAGATACCTGACTTTAGAAGTTAACGTTAAAAAATGGTGCTAAACCTCCGATATCAGAATCGGAAGTTCAACACTTTTTCTATTTTTCTGGAGTTCAATATATAGGTAAGCGCTCGATAATCCGTACCTGTTAAAAAGAGAGATACTCTGGCAAGATGAGTCCGTAAAGTCCAGGGATTTTCGGGACTTGACAAAGGAGAGTGATGTCTTTATGGAGCGGGTTACCCATGCTATGCGGGCACAGTATTGGGCTGGCGTTATCAAGGAATGC